>NZ_JBFAYF010000006.1:0-248996 GCF_040681165.1 Actinoplanes sp. NPDC051851
CCTTCCGGGAGCGTGGATCAGATGCGGTCCGAGCTGGGAATCCAGGGCCTTGCCCCGGAGGGAAATCCCCCGGATTCATCCGTGGGGATCGTTAAGACAATGCCTTTCCGACGTACGTACGCGAGGGATGACATCACAACAGCACCAGGTCGTCGCGGTGGACGACCTCTCGTTCATAGCCCGGACCGAGCTCCGCGGCCAACTCCGGTGTGGAGCGCCCGAGCAGCGCGGGGAGTTCGACGGCGTCGTAGTTGACCAGCCCGCGGGCCACCGGAGTGCCGGATCCGGCGTCGACCAGATCGACCGGGTCGCCGGCGGCGAACGAGCCGTCCACCGCGGTGATCCCGGCCGGTAGCAGCGACTTGCGCCGGGCCACCACCGCGGCGACCGCGCCCGGGTCCAGGTGCAGGCGGCCGCGGGGGGCGGTGGCGTGCGCGAGCCAGAAGAGCCGGGCCGCGGGGCGGGAGGGCGCCGCCTCGAAGAGCGTGCCCACCTCCTCACCGTCCAGCACCGGCCCGGCCAGCGGCGCGGCGGTCAGCACCACGGGGATGCCGAACCCGGTCGCGATCCGGGCCGCCTCGACCTTGGTGACCATCCCGCCGGTGCCGACCCCGGACTTGCCGGCCGAGCCGATCGCCACGTCGGCGAGGTCGCTCTCGTCGCGGACCAGTGGGATCTTCCGGGAGGTGGGGTCGGCCGGGTTGCCGGTGTAGAGCGCGTCCACATCGGAGAGCAGCACCAGCAGGTCGGCGTCGGCGAGGGCGGCCACCAGCGCGGCCAGCCGGTCGTTGTCGCCGAACCGGATCTCCTCGGTGGCGACCGTGTCGTTCTCGTTGACGATCGGCAGCGCGCCCAGGTCGAGCAGTTTCCGCAGCGTCCGGTACGCGTTCCGGTAGTGCGCCCGCCGGGTCACGTCGTCGACGGTGAGCAGCACCTGCCCGACGGTGATCCCGTGCCGGGCGAATCCGGACGCGTACCGCCCGATCAGGAGTCCCTGGCCCACCGCGGCGGCTGCCTGCTGGGTGGCCAGGTCGCGCGGTCGGCGGCGCAGCTGCAACGGGGCGAGCCCGGCGGCGATGGCGCCGCTGGAGACCAGCACCACCTCGCGCCCGCTCGCGGCCAGCTTGCCCAGGACGTCGACCAGCGTGTCGACGCGTTGCTCGTCGATGCCGCCCGCCGCGGTGGTCAGCGAGGAGGACCCCACCTTCACCACGATCCGGCGCGCACCGGTAACCACTTCCCGCACCCGGCCCATTGTGCTCGGCCGGGCGGTGTCGATCGCCGCCAGATCCCATATCGTGGCCGGTGATGACACCGGAGGAGTACGTCGAAGCGGTCCTCACGCTCGTCGAGAGCATCCCCGAGGGCAGGGTCATGTCGTACGGCGCGATCGCCGACGCGCTGGCCGAGCGGTCCGGCCGCAACTCGCCCCGCCAGATCGGCTCGATCATGGCCCGGCACGGTGGCGGGGTGCCCTGGCATCGCGTGGTGAACAGTGCGGGCCGGACACCGCCCGGGCACGAGCGGGAAGCCCGGGCCCGGCTGACGGCCGAGGGCGTACCGTTGCGGGGCGACCGGGTCGTGATCGCCGAAGCGGGGTGGATGCCTGATGAAGACCGGACAACCGAGTAGGACGGCGTACCAGGCGGCGCGCTACCGGGCGGCACATCAGCTGCTGGAGCGGGGGTCGATCTTCCCGGATCCGATCGCGGTTCCGCTGCTGGGCGAGAGCGAGGAGACACTCCTCGCCGACGAGGCCCGGCGCGGGATGCGGCTCTTCATCGCGGCCCGGCACCGGTTCGCCGAGGACCATCTCGCGGCCGCGGTACGCCGGGGCGTGACCCGGGTGGTGGTGCTCGGCGCGGGGCTGGACACCTTCGCGTATCGGAACCCGTACCCGGAGATCGAAGTGATCGAGATCGACCACCCGGAGACGCAGGCCTGGAAGCGTTCGCGGCTGGAGGCCGCGGGCGTGACGATTCCGGCGAACATGCGATATGTCGGGATCGACTTCGAGCGGGAGAGCCTGGGCGACGCCGGGCTGGGCGAATCAGGTCTGGGCGAATCCGGGCTGGGCGAATCCGGGCTGGCCGGCTTCTTCCTCTGGATGGGCGTGGTGCCCTACCTCACGCCGGAGGCCTTCGCGCAGTCGCTGGACGCCATCGCGGCGACCCCGGGCAACGAGGTGGTCTTCGACTACGCCCAGTCCCCGGAGCGGATGCCGGCCGAGCGTCGTGCCTGGCTGGAGGCGCGGGCCGCCCGGGTCGCCAAGATCGGCGAGCCCTGGCTGACCTTCTTCGAGCCCGAGGAGATCGCCGCCGAGCTGCACGGCCGGGGCTTCGGCGAGATCGAGGACCTGGGCCCGTCCGGTCTCGCGGCCCGCTTCTTCGGCCGCCCGGACGTCCCCGCCGAGACCCCCGGCGGCCACGTCCTGCACGCCCGGAAGCTCTAGCCCGGGTTCCGGCACACGGGCTAGGCGCTCAACCCGACGAGCGAGGCCGCCAACCGGGCCTGCCATTCGAAGAAGCCGCGCCGGTCGTCCTCGATCGTGTTGTTGAGCTGCCCGAACAGCTCGGCGCTGACCGCTCCGCAGAGGTGGATGAAGCCGAACATCGTGGTGCCGACCAGGTGGGCCGGCACCGCGGTACCGAAGTGTTCGGCCACCACGGCCAGTTCCTCACCGAAGCGCCCGGCGGGCGGCTCCGGCACGTCGGTGATCCGCCCGGACTCCAGCGCGTCCCGCACCACCCCGGCGAGCATCATGATCACCCGGGTGGCGGGCATGATCGTGTCCTGCGGCGCCTGGTACCCGGGCACCGGGCTGCCGTAGATCAGTGCCCACTGGTGCGGGCTGGCCAGCGCCCACTCGCGGACCGCATGACCGATCGTGATCCAGCGCTGGTACGGATCGGCGACCGTCGCTGCGGCCCGCTCGGCGGTGTCCCCGACCGCGTCGTACGCGTCGATGATCAGTGCCGTGAGCAGCTCGTCGCGGCTGGCGAAGTACCGGTAGACCGCCGACGAGGCCATCCCCAGATCGCGCGCGACCGCCCGTAGAGACAGGTTCGCCCCGTCGGTGGCCAGGTGGCGGCGGGCCACGTCCTTGATCTCTTCGGTCATCTCGGCCCGGACCCGGGCCCGCAGGTTGGCGGCGCTCATGGGGGCAAGTGTCTCACATCGAGAGCACTGCTCTTGTTTTTCACGAAGCCGCATGAGACTGTTGTTCTCAACAGAGAGCACTGCTCGCAAAGGAGAACATCATGGCTCAGCATCTGGTCGTCGGTTCCGGCCCGATCGGCTCGAACGTCGCCCGCCTCCTCGCCGAGCGGGGCGAGACGGTCCGCGTGGTGACCCGCAGCGGCGGCGGCCCCGAGCACGCGCTGATCGAGCGGGTCAGGGGCGACGCCTCCGACGCCCGGCGCCTCACCGCGCTGGCCGAGGGCGCCGAGGTGGTCTACAACTGCGCGAACCCGAAGTACACCGAGTGGGCCGACAAGTGGTTCCCGATGAACGATGCGATGATCGCCGCCGCGAAGTCCGCCGGAGCCGTCTACGCGATCACCGGCAACCTGTACGGCTACGGCCCCCAGCCCGGCGGCGTGATGACCGAGGACTCCCCGCTCGCCGCGACCGGCCGCAAGGGGCGCATCCGGATCAAGATGTGGCAGGACGCGCTGGCCAGCGGGGTGCGGACCGTCGAGGCCCGTGCGTCGGACTACATCGGGGCCGGCGCGGCCAGCGTCTTCTCGGCCGTGCTGCTGCCGGCGATCCGCAGCGGCCGGACGGCGTGGGGCCCTGCGAAGATGGACGTCCCGCACACCTTCACCTACACCGGCGACATGGCCCGCACGCTGGTCACCCTCGCCCGGGACGAGCGCGCCCACGGGAAGGCCTGGCACGTGCCGTCGCCGGCCCCGGTCACCATCCGCGAGCTCTCGGCGCGCTACTGCGAGCTGGCCGGGCTGCCGCCGGTCAAGGTCGCCGCCATGCCGCGCTTCGTCATGCGTACGGCGGGGCTCGCGGTGCCGATGGCGCACGAGCTGGCCGAGATGGACTACCAGTTCTACGCGCCGTTCATCCTGGACAGCACCCGTACCGAGAAGACCTTCGGCCTCACCGCGACCGGCCTCGACGTGGCGCTGCGCGAGGTCGAGGCCGCCGCCGAGGCCACCGCGGCCCGCACGATGTGACGCCCCGGCGCGGATGTGGCCCGCTCGTGCGCGCCGAGGCCGGCGCCTACAGCAGCAGGCCGACCCCGCCGCGCCGGGGGTCGCCCGCGGCGCCGGCCCGGCCCACCGCCGTGACCCCGCCGAAGTAGTGGGTGGGCTCGGGCCACTCGACGATCTGCCACCCGGCGGCCCGGAGCGCGTCCAGCTCGGCGGGCTCGGACCCGGCCTCCGCGTGCACGGTGTCCTCGACCACGTGGAACCGCGGCCGGGCGATCGCGTCCGGGATGTCCAGCCCGTCCACCAGCACCCCGAGCAGCGTGTCGACCAGCGCCGTCCGGATCCGGGAGGCTCCGGCCGACCCGGCCGCCACCACCAGCCGCCCGTCCGGCCCGATCACCACCAGCGGGCACATGTACGACGACATCCGCTGCCCCGGCGCGAGATCGTCGGTGAGCAGCTCGCCCTCGCCGAGCATCGAGTTCAGGTTGATCCCCAGTCCCGGCAGCCACACCCCGGCGCCCAGCCCGAGCGTCGTGGTGATCACGCAGGCGTTGCCCTCCGGGTCGACCACCGAGACGTTGGTGGTGTCGCCGAGCCGCTGGACGCCCCGGTTGCGGAGCGCGGCGGCCACCCCGGGCGCCCGGCCCGGACGGGAGAGGTCCGCCGGCAGCGCGCTGATCGTCTCCACGGTCCGATTCAGATCGCGCCGGGCGCAGACCTGGAAGCCGGCCAGGCGCGCGTGGTCCACGGCCACCTCGGCGACCCGGTACCCGGCCAGGTCGGCCGACCCGAGCGCGCCGCCGGCCGCCCGGACCGTGTCGACCAGCAGCCGGGCGTACTCGCCGGTGTAGAAGACGTCCGGCCCGTCCGCGGCGAGCGCGTCCATGGCGGTGTCCAGGCCGGGGTGGAAGAGCAGCTCGTCGCGTTCCAGCAGGCGACCGCCCGGCTGGTACGGCTCGGCCCCCTCGCCGTACGCCAGGGCCGTGGCGCACGACCGGAGCGTGGCCGCGTGCTCGGCCGGCAGCAGCACCCCGGTCCGCGCCAGCCCGGCCGCCGGTTCCACCACCTCGGCCCAGGAGAGCCGTCCCCAGCGCTTGTGCACCTCGCCCAGCCCGGCCGGGACCCCCGGTACGGCGACGCTGGCGCCCCCGATCGAGTACATCTGTGGCAGTCCGCCGAAGAAGACGTCGACCGCGACCATCGGCTCCGGCTTCCGGTCGCCGTCCAGTCCTGGTACGGCCACGAAGAAGTCCAGACAGGTGACCTGCCCGGTCCGGCTGTCGAAGTAGGTGGCGAAGCCCCCGCCGCCCAGCCCGGTGTAGATCGTCTCGGCGACACAGCACGCCAGCACGGCGCCGACCGCGGCATCGGCGGCGGACCCGCCGGCCTCGAGGATGCGTACCCCGGTCCGCGCGGTCGCCGGATGGCTTGCGGCGACGCCGGCCGCAACGGTTCCCATGCGAGCGAGGGTAGGCGGCTCAGCCCGATCATGGTTACGATGCGCGTCGATGACACCCCGTGGTCCCTCTACCGTGGTACCCCGCACGGGTGTCTCATCTCGACATGTTTCCCCAGGCCATGCCCATGGTCATCCCCTGGTTGTGGCGGCCGATCTCCTGCTTCCGCTCGATTCCCCCAACACACAGGGTGTCGCTCCGCCACCCCTTGCCCTAGTCAACCCGCTACCCGGTCAGATATCCGACCGGCACGACGAAGGGCGTTGCCGAAGCCGCTTGACGCAATGAATGCGTCATTGTTTCATTGGCTCATGCTCTATCCCACGCCCTCCCTGACCCCGGCAGATCATGACGTTCTGGCCGAGATCGAGACGATGAGGGAGAGCCTGCGTCATCAGATCCAGTCGAGACCTGCCAAATGGGCACAGGGGCTGCGCAAATTCCTGACCGCCGACGCGGTCGCGGCATCGAACTCGATCGAGGGTTTCCGGGTCTCGACGGCCGACGTCCAGGATCTGATGGACGGCGAGCGGGACGTCGACGTCTCCGACGAGAACCGGGCGGAGACCCTCGCCTACCGGCAGATGATGACCTACGTGCAGACGCTGCACGACGTCACCCACTTCTCGTACCACAGCAGCCTGCTGAACGCGCTGCACTGGATGCTGCAGGGGCATCGGCACACCAAGCGCAAACCCGCCGGACAATGGCGTGGCGGTCCGGTCTACGTGACCGATCCTCGCGATCCGACTATCGCTGCCTACACGGCTCCGGCCGCGGACGAGGTGCCGGAGCTGATGGACGAGCTCGTGGCGTGGCTCAACACCGACGACGGCACGCATCCTCTGGTTCGAGCGGCCATGGCGCACCTGCACCTGGTCTCGATCCATCCGTGGGCTGACGGCAACGGCCGGATGTCGCGCTCGCTGCAGACCCTGTTGATCGCGCGTGAGGGCGTCCTGGCCCCGGAGTTCTCCTCGATCGAGGCGTGGCTCGGCCGGCCGGGCAACACCTGGGAGTATTACCGCGAGCTCCAGCGCCGTGGCGGGACCTACCGGCCGGACCAGGATGTCTCCGGCTGGATCCGGTTCAACCTGACGGCATATCACCAGCAGGCGCAGACCGTGCAGGGGCGGGCCAACAGATCAACCGAGGTATGGGGCTTGCTCCTTGCCTTCACCGGCCCGACGGGCCTGGACGAGCGTATGGTCTCCGGGCTGCACGACGTCGCCGTCGTCGGCCGTATCCGCAGGTCCCACTATGAGCAGGCCGAGGGGCTGACACGTCAGCAGGCTCAGCGCGATCTGCGTGATCTGGCGGCGGCGGGGATTCTCGAGTCGGTGGGGCGGACCCGGGCCCGCTATTACACCGCTGGGCCGCGTTTTCCCGAGGATGTGCTTGAGGTGGCGCGGCGGCCGATGACGCTGAGCGAGCCCTATGGGGATGCAGTAGGTTGACCGAATGGCCCTGCCCGGAGTGCTCGGTGAACCCATCCGGTTCGTGCTGAACTGGGGGCGGCGCTACTCGCTGTGGGTGTTCAACTTCGGGCTGGCCTGCTGTGCGATCGAGTTCATCGCGTCCAGCATGAGCCGGCACGACTTCATGCGGCTCGGGGTGATCCCGTTCGCGCACGGGCCGCGCCAGGCCGACCTGATGGTCGTCTCCGGGACGGTCACCGACAAGATGGCGCCGGCCATCAAGCGGCTCTACGACCAGATGCCCGAGCCGAAGTACGTCATCTCGTTCGGCTCCTGCTCGAACTGCGGTGGCCCGTACTGGGATTCATATTCGGTCACCAAGGGGGTCGACCAGATCATCCCGGTGGACGTCTACGTCCCCGGTTGCCCGCCCCGCCCCGAGGCCCTGCTCCACGGCATCCTCCGCCTCCAGGAGAAGATCGCCGCCGAACAGTCCGGCCCGGGTGGCGTTTCCCGCCCCGACCCGCTGGCGGCGAAGCCTGCTTCCGTGCTCACGGCACCCCTGGTGGCTCCACCGAGCTAGCGTGATCGGCATGAGTTCTGGGTCCCGTGCCGACTTCATCGTCGACGTCCTGACTCGCGAGTTCGGCGAGCTGATGGCGATCGACCCCGCCGCGTTCCGCCGGAAGTTCCGGAAGATGGCGGCCTCGCCGTTCGCGTTCTACCGGGGGAGTGCGGCGCTCTTCTACGCCGATCTGACCGACACATACCGGGACGACGGCTACCTCGACGAGCGGACCGGGCGGGTCTGGATCCACGGGGATCTGCACGCCGAGAACTTCGGGACGTACATGAACTCGGACGGGCGGTTGGTCTTCAACGTCAACGACTTCGACGAGGCGTACGTCGGACCCTTCTCCTGGGATCTGAAGCGCTTCTCGGCGAGCCTGGCGCTGATCGGGTACTCCAAGGCGCTCTCCGACGAGAACATCACGGCGCTGGTCACCACGTTCGCGGGGGCGTACCTGACCGAGCTGCGGGCGATCGCGGCCGGCGGGGACGACGCGATCGGCTCGATCACGCTGGCGAACGCGGACGGGGTGCTGCGCCGGGTGCTGCAGGCGGCGCGGCTCAACACCCGGGTCGAGCTGCTCGGCGGGCAGACCACGATCGACGACCACGAGCGCCGCTTCTCCCTCGGCGACGGGGTCTACGAGGTCGACGCGGCCACCGCCGACCGGGTCACCGCCGCGTTCGAGCGGTACCTGGGGACGCTGCCCGAGGCGAGCCGGCCGATCTCGACCAACATCAAGGACATCAAGCTCCGCAAGGGCGTGGGGATCGGCTCGGCCGGGCTGCCGTCGTACAACCTGCTGCTCGAGGGGCACACCGAGGCCCTCGAGAACGACGTGATCATCTACATGAAGCAGGCCCAGATCCCCGCCGTCGCCCGATGGATCGACGATGAGCGCGTCCGGGCGTACTTCGAGCATCAGGGCCATCGCACCGCCGAGTCGCAGCGGGCGCTGCAGGCGCACGCCGACCCCTGGCTCGGTTTCACCGAGCTGAACGGGGTCGGGCAGCTGGTCGCCGAGGTCTCGCCGTACGCGGCCGACCTGGACTGGTCCGACGTCAACGAGCCCGAGGAGCTGACCGGGGTGATCGCCGACCTGGGGCGCGCGGTGGCCCGGATGCACTCGGTCGCCGACGACGAGTCCAGCCACGACCTGGTCGACTTCTCCACCGAGGAGGCGATCGTCGCGGCCGTCGACAAGGACGAGCCGGGCTTCGTCCGGCACCTGGTCGAGTTCGCCCACCGGTACGGCGATCAGGCCCGCGAGGACCACCAGGATTTCGTCGACGTCTTCCGCAACGGCCGCCTCCCCGGCCTCTGAGGCGTTACTCCTCGATCAGGACGTATGCCCTCGCCGCGCGGGCCGGCGAATCGGACCGGTATTGGTCCAGCTCTTCCGTCAGCCGCCGGTTGGCGAACTCGTGATCGATCGGGAACTCGTAGGCCTTCGGGCGTACGCCGCAGGGGATCGTGTGATCGGCCACCACCTCGCCGCCCTCCCGGAGCTGGAAACGGAGCGTCCCGTCGCCCCGGCAGGCCAGCATGAGCGTGTACTTCCGGCCGTCCCGGAGGTGGCCGCCGCCGCTGAGACTGAGCTCGTCGGATCGGGGCATCTCCATCGTGCTGCCGCCCTCTCGCACGAGCGTTCCGGCCCGCGGCTTCGACCCCACCGCGGGGAGCACGCTCCAGGGATCGCCGCTCGGGTCGGTCGGGGCGAGCCGGGTGTCCTCCCGTGAATAGAGGCGATAGGCGAATCCGGCGCCCGCCGCGCCCGTCGTCGCGGCCAGCCGGAGTGTCAGCAGCGTCTCGACGGTGGACTGCACCTTCGCGGTCTTCCGGACCGGTTCCGTCCCGCACGGCACGGTGACCCGGGCCAGTTCACGGGACCTCTCGACGTGCTTGACGTCCTCCGGCATCCGGCCGTCCACCTGCAGGGTGATCTGGCCGCCGGTCCCGGCGCAGGCCACGCTCACCTCCAGGTAGGGCGCGTAGACGCGCTCCTCGCGGCGGTACCCGGCGGTGACCGGTGATCGGACGTCGAACGAGGCGATGACGTCGTCGTCGGTCAGCGCGTCGCTCGCGACGGTCGCGTTCCGATCGGCCTCGGACACCGAGGGCGACACCGAGGGCGCGGCCGGGGCCGGGGCCGTGCTCGCCGGACGGTCGAGGACCGCGAACGCGCCGCCCGCCGCGATCACCACCGCACAGGCCGCGGCGACCATCGTGCCCGCCCGGCGGCGCCGCACGGTCTGCCGCGCGGCCGCCACCCCGGGTGCCCGCATCTCGCCGATCTCCGCGGCGCGCAGGTCCGCGAAGAGCCGCTCCAGCTGGTCGTTCATCGCGCGTCCCCCGTACCCAGCCGCTCCGCCAGTGCCGTACGTCCCCGGTGCAGCCAGGACCGCACGGTTCCCTCCGCTACCCGCTCCCGTTCGGCGATCTCCCCGACCGTCATGTCCGCGAGGTACCGCAGCACGATCGCCCGCCGCTGGGCCGCGGGCAGCGTGCCCAGGGCCGCCACCAGGGCGACCCGCTCCGGGGTGGGACCGGCGACCCGGGGCTCGCCGGGTGGCTGCCGCCGGAGGAAGTTCAGCGCGGTCCGTGCCCGCCGCCACCGGCTGATCGCCAGGTTCCAGGCGATCCGGCGGATCCACGCCACCGGGTCGTCGTATCGCGCGACGGTGCCCCAGCGGGCCAGTGCGCGGCAGAACGCCTCCTGCGCGACGTCCTGCGCCTCCTGCCGGTCCCCGAAGTACGCGTACAACTGGACCGCGAGGTCGGCGAAGTGCGCGGAGTAGATCTCGTCGAAGCTCGGCGGGTGCGCGGCTATCGGTGTCTCCGTTACCACGATGGCTGTCACAGCGACTACACGCGTGACCGCCCGGCGCTGCTGCAGCGGATCAGCGCGAGATCAGGCGGATCAGCGCGAGATCAGGCGGATCAGCGCGAGATCAGCTGGAACGCGAAGTCGGTCGGCTCCGCCGAGGAGTCGGTGTACCGGTAGAGGACGTCCACGTTCTGGTCGAGCTCGCCGAGGTTGAAGTCCTGCCGGGCCGGCGGCCACTGGCACCGCACGTCGAACTCCTGCCCTGTCCCGCGGATCTTCAGTCGGAGTACGCCCGTCCCGGTGCACGCCGCCGCCAGCCAGTACCGTCCGCTCAGCTTGAGCCGCTTCCCGAACGAGCCGTGCTCACCCGGGTCGGCCGAGTCGCTGCCGCCGAAACCGGACTGTCCGCTCAGGTCCAGCGCGACGGTCGGGTCCCCGGCGTCGTCACCGCGGATGATCGGCTCCCCGGTGCTGCTGGTCACCCGGTACGCGAAGCCGGATCCGAGCGACGCCTGTTCCACGCCCTCGAGTGCGTACTCGACCAGGGTGTAGTCGCCCGGTGTGCGGAACGTCGTGTTGGTCGCCTCCGGCTGGGCGCTGCAGGGCACCGGCACCTCGGCGAGCGCGACGTCGCCCGGGAGTCCGCGTACCTTAAGGGTGAATTTGCCGTTTCCGGCACAAGCGGCACGGAGCGTGAGAAGGCCCAGGTAGTTCGGCTCGGACTGGACGTAGTCGTCCCGGACCGGGCCGCGCCGCAGCACCGGAGCGGTCGCCGAGTCGGTGCTGACCGCGGCCAGAGCCAGGTCCACCAGACCGGGGTCCGGCCCCTCGCCCGGGATCGGCGGACCGCCGTCCGCCGGGGGTGCCGCGGCCTGTGTGCTGGTGCTCGAGCCGCTTCCACCCATGACAACGAGCCCACCCACGGCCACCAGCAGCAGCGCCAGGCCGAGCGCGGGAATCCACCACGTCTTGACGGTCGTCGACATCTCGCTACCGGACGATACGGGAAAGTCAGGACGCCGGGCACCCGCCGAGGGATCATAGGATGCACGTCATGACGCCCGAAGAGGTCGCTGAGCGACTGGTCGCCCTGCTCACGGCGGACGAGTCGGAGACGGGACCGGTCGTCGGCAGCGTGTCCGGCGGCGGCGAGAAGCACGCCCGGGCGGTGGTCGACGTGCCGGTGGCCCGCTGGTGGCCGGCCGCCGAGATCGTCCGCGACCAGGGGGCGCTCGGCTGCGACTTCTTCGACTGGCTCTCCGCGGTGGACGAGATGGACGACGGGTTCGACGTGGTCGCCCACCTCTGGTCCACCCGGCGCCGGCACGGGGTCCTGCTGCGTACCCGGGTGCCGCGCGCCGATCCGGTGGTGGAGTCCCTGGTGGACCTCTACCCGGGCGCGTCCTGGCACGAGCGGGAGACGTACGAGATGTTCGGCATCACCTTCGCCCGCCACCCCGACCTGCGCCCGCTGCTGCTGCCCCCGGAGTTCGAGGGCCACCCGCTGCGCAAGGAGTTCGTGCTCGCCGCCCGGGTCGCCAAGCCGTGGCCGGGTGCCAAGGAGCCGGGCGAGTCCGAGGCCGGCACCGCCAAGCGCGCCCCGATGCGCCCGCCGGGCGTGCCCGACCCGAACGAGTGGGGTCCGCGGAAGGGACAGGCCGGCTGATGCCCCTCTGGCTCGATCTCCTCATCCGGGTCGCCGCCGTGCTGGCCGGCTTCCTGGTCCTGCCGCTCGTGGTCGGCCAGGCCGAGCACAAGGTGATGGCGCACATGCAGGGCCGGCTCGGCCCGATGTACGCCGGTGCCTTCCACGGCTGGGCCCAGCTCGTCGCCGACGGCGTGAAGTTCGTGCAGAAGGAGGACATCCACCCGGACGGCTCCGACCGTACGGTCTTCCGCCTGGCCCCGATGGTCGCGCTCTTCCCGTACCTGGTCGTCATCCTGACCATCCCGCTCGGCCCGAACGGCCTGGTCGCGCAGAGCCTCGACATCGGGCTCTTCCTGGTCCTGGCCGTACTCGGCATCGGGGTGGTCGCGGTGCTGATGTCCGCGTGGGCCTCGGCCAACAAGTACAGCCTGCTCGGCGGCCTGCGCGGCGCCGCCCAGCTGCTCGGCTACGAGCTCCCGCTGGTCCTCGCCGCCGCCAGCGTGGCGATGGCGGCCGGCACGCTCAGCCTCCCCGGGATCGTCGAGGCGTGGCGTCCCTGGTGGCTGATCTGGCAGGCCCCGGCCGCGGTGGTCTTCTTCGTCTCCGGTCTCGCCGAGATCCGCCGTCCGCCGTTCGACATGCCGATCGCCGACTCCGAGCTGGTCTTCGGCTACATGACCGAGTACACCGGCCTGCGGTTCGCGTTCTTCCTGCTGGCGGAGTACGTCGGCATCGTGGTGATCGCCGCGCTGACCACGGTCCTCTTCCTCGGGGGCTGGCACGGCCCGTACGCGGAAAGCCTGGGCTGGCTCTGGACCCTGCTGAAGGCCGCCGCCGTCGCGTTCGTGATCATCTGGTTCCGGGTGACCTTCCCCCGGCTGCGCGAGGACCAGCTGCAGCGCCTCTGCTGGCTGATCCTGGTCCCGCTCTCCCTGGCCCAGCTGGTCCTGACGGTCGCGGTGAGGTCCCTGCTCTAGTGCAGGTGGCGGGGCGTCAGCTTCTTGATCGGAACGTCGATCGCCCAGGGGTCGGTCACCCGGATGCGCGCGTCGAGGACGTCGGTCGGCCGGTATGTCCGGTTCTCCGGGTCGAGCCGGTGGACGTGGACGGCGATGCCGTTGGTGGTCTCGATCCGCCAGAAGTGGGGGATGCCCGCCGCCGCGTAGAGCGCCGGCTTCGTGAACCGGTCCATCGCGATCGAACTGGGCGACACGATCTCGACCGCCAGCACGACCTCGGCCGGCAGGTAGTAGCGCCCCCGGCGCCGGGCGGCGTCATCGGTGGCCACCAGCACATCCGGAATGAACGTCCGGTTGTGGCTCAGCCGAATTTCCACCCCTTGGGTGACCTGAAGTTCACTGGGACAGGTCGCTTCGAGCGCGACCCCGAGGCGCATGGCGATGATCTGATGAACATCGGTGGGGGAGGGGGACACGAGGAGCACTCCATCGAGCAACTCGCGGCGTACGCCGTCTTCGGGAAGGTCGTCGAGATCCTCAGTGGTCCAGCCAGCCGCGCGAGGGAAATCGCTGATCGCCATGGTCATCTGGGCCTCCGAAAGGGGGTAATCAACCCTCCGACAAACGTTACTCCAAGATACGGCGGGGTCAGCCTCGCGTCACCCGAAGGGAGCGGGCAGGATATGCCCTTGTGACCGATGACGGCGACCGGAGCGTGCCCGGCAAGGGCTTGATCAATGGCCTTGCCGTCACCATGAAGACGCTGACCCAGCGCACCACCACGCAGCAGTACCCCGACGTCGAGCCGGACCTGCCCCCGCGCAGCCGTGGCGTCATCGCGCTGCTGGAGGAGAACTGCACGGTCTGCATGCTCTGCGCCCGGGAATGCCCGGACTGGTGCATCTACATCGACTCGCACAAGGAGGAGGTCGTCGTCCCGGGCGCCGCCCGCGCGCGTCAGCGCAACGTGCTGGACCGTTTCGACATCGACTTCTCCCTCTGCATGTACTGCGGCATCTGCATCGAGGTCTGCCCGTTCGACGCGCTGCACTGGACGCCCGAGTTCGAATACGCCGAGACCGACGTGCTCAGCCTCCTGCACGACAAGGACCGGCTGGGTGAGTGGATGCGCACGGTCCCCCCGCCGCCGGCGCACGACGTGCTCGGTGAGCCGTCGAAGGAGGAGGCCACCGCGGCGCGCAAGCTCGCCGGTCCGGGTGCGGCCACCGCCGCCAAGACCGCAAGGCCTTCTCCCGTACGCGCAACGCCCCCCACGCCTTCCGCACGTGCGACGCCTCCCCGACCGGAGGCCGACCGGTGACCGTCGCCGATGTGCTGCTGCTGGCCCTGGGCGCCGTCGCGGTCGGTGCGGGTGCCCTGGTCGTCACCGGTGCCCACCTGGTCCGCTCCGGGCTCTACCTGGTGGTGAGCCTGGGCGCGATCGCCGGCCTCTACCTCGTCCTCGGTGCCGAACTGGTCGCCTGGGTGCAGATCCTGGTCTACGTCGGCGCCGTGGTCGTCCTGCTGCTCTTCGCGGTGATGCTGACCCGCGCCCCGATCGGCCCCTCCGACGACCTGGACCGGCCACCCCTCCCGGCCGCCGCGATCGGCGCCGGAGTGGGCCTGGGCCTCGCGGTCCTGCTCGCCGACGCGTTCCACTGGATCGAGTACCCACAACCCGAGACCGGCACCGCCGAGCGCCTCGGCACCGAGATCTTCGGGACCTGGGTGCTGCCCTTCGAGGTGCTCTCCATCCTGCTGCTCTCCGCCCTGGTCGGCGCGATCGTGCTGTCGCGGCCGGACATCGGCGCCCGCCCGGCGGTGCCCGGCGAGACCGGGGAGACCGAGCCGGTGCCCGCCGAGGAGGTGGAGGCCTGATGCACGTGACCATCCCGTACGTGGTCGGTGCCCTGCTCTTCGGGCTCGGCGTTTACGGCGTGCTCCGGCGCCGCAACGCGATCCTGGTGCTGATGGCGGTCGAGCTGATGCTGAACGCGGTCAACCTGATCCTGGTCACCGCCGACGTCTCGCTCCGCTCCGCGCTGTCCGGTGTGCCCGGCGAGGCCTGGTCCACGCCGAGCGCCCAGCCCGGTTCCGGCGCGGTGTTCGCGCTCTTCGTGATCGTCCTGGCCGCCGCCGAGGTGGGCGTCGGGCTCGCCATCGTCCTGCAGTACTACCGGATGCGGCGGGCCGTGGTGATCGACGAGGTGTCGTTGGCCGAGTCGCCCGACGGCGAGGTGCACAAGTGACCGCCGCGGGCGTTCTGGGGGTGCTGCTTCCGGGCGTACCGCTGATCCTCGGTCTTGTGGGCCTGTTGCTGACGCCCGGCGACGATGCGGGAGGAGTACGCAGATCCGCCGCCGCGCTCGGCATCGCCGGCGCCGGGATCGCGCTGGCCGACGCGATCGCCCTGCTCGCGGTCGCGACGAGCCGTAGCGAGCCGCTCGCCGCGGGCACCACCTGGGCCTCGATCGGCGGCATCGACGTGACGCTGGCCTTCTCGGCCGGGCCCGCCGCGCTCTACGTCGCGATCGCGGTCTGCTCGGTGGCGCTCGCCGTGCAGGTCTACTCGGTCACCTACCTGCACGACGACCCGAGATACGCGCCGTACGCCGCCCAGGTGAGCCTCTTCACCGGCGCGATGCTGCTGGTGGTGACCTCCGGCGACCTGATCCTGCTGCTGGTCGGCTGGGAGGTGATGGGCGCCTGCTCGTACCTGCTGATCGGCCACGACCGGCGGCTGCCCGAGGCGCCGGCCGCCGCGATGAAGGCGTTCCTGGTCACCCGGGTCGGCGACGTCGGCTTCCTGCTCGGCATCGCGCTGCTCATCTCCGGAGCCGGCACGTCGCGGATCTCCGAGGTGCTGGCCTTCGATTTCGACAGGGGAACGCTCGTCGCCGCCCTGCTGCTGATCCTGGCCGGTGTCGCGGGCAAGAGCGCCCAGTTCCCGCTGCACACCTGGCTCCCCGACGCGATGGCCGGTCCCACTCCGATCTCCGCGCTGATCCACGCGGCCACCATGGTCGCGGCCGGCGTCTACGTGGTGTTCCGCGCCTACCCGCTCTTCGAACGGTCCCCGGCCGTGCTTGCGACGCTCGCCGTGATGGCCTCGATCACCATCCTGCTCGGCGCGCTCTCCGCGACCGCCCAGGACGACCTGAAACGCGTGCTGGCCTGGTCCACGGTCTCGCAGATCGGCTACATGACCGGGGCGCTGGCCGTCGGCTCGCCCGCCGCCGCACTGTTCCACCTGCTCACCCACGCCGCGTTCAAGGCGCTGCTCTTCCTCGCGGCGGGCGCGGTGATCCACGCGGTGGGCACCAACCACCTCTCCCGGATGGGCGGCCTGCGCGAGCACATGCCGGTCACCTTCTGGACGTTCGTGATCGGGCTCGGCGCGCTGGCCGGGGTGCCGCCGCTGGCCGGCTTCTGGTCCAAGGAGAACGTGCTGACCGCCGCCGCGCACGCCACCGAGGGCACCGAGCCGGTCCCGGTCTGGGCCGGCTGGCTGGTCTGGATCAGCGCGCTCCTCGCCGTCGCGATCACCGCGTGGTACTCGGCCCGGCTGCTGCTCCGCGTGTTCTTCGGCCCGTCCCGCCAGCACGGTCCGGACGGCCCGGACTGGGAGATCGGCTTCGACGACGCCCGCTACACCGAGCCGGCCGTGCCGCACGACCCGCCGACCCTGATGCGCTGGCCGATCGTCCTGCTCGGGATCCCCGCCGCGCTGCTCGGCCTGGCCGCCTTCGCCCCCGGCTTCCGGCACGCGCTGGAGCTCGAGGACCCGCACCTGGGCGTCGCCGTCGTGCTGCCGCTGGTGCTGCTCACGGCCGGTGCGGGCGCCGCGTGGTGGCTCTGGACGGCGGTTCCGGGCGTGGACCCGGCCGAGGCGCTGGGCCGGGCGCGCCCGCTCTTCGCCGCCGGGTTCCACCTCGACCGGGTGCAGAGCCTCCTGGTGGTACGCCCGGTCCGCGCGCTGGCCCGCTGGCTCACCGTCGCCGACGAGCGCGGGATCGACGCGGCCGTACACGGGACCGGCACCGGGGTGAGCCGCCTCGGCGCGATCTTCGCCGACGGGCACCGGGTGGCCCTCCCGGCCGCCGCCGTCCTGGTCTGCCTGGGCGCCCTGGTACTCGGTCTCGTCGCGTGGTTGGGAGCTCTGGCCTGATGTACCGCTACTACCTGAGCTCCTCGGATTTCGGGTTTCCGCAGGCGCTTCTGCTGCTGTTGGTGGTCCTGCCCGCGGTGGGCGCGGCGGTGGTCGCGCTGTTCCCGGCCACGCGTGATCGGCAAGCCCGGATCCTCGCGACCGTCGTGGCTGGTGGGACATTCGCGATCTCCCTGCTTCTGCCGCTCTTCCCGTCATCGGATCGCGGCTGGTTCGCGTACACCCCGCTGTCGAGTTCACCCCAGCTCCCGTGGATCGACCTGGATCTCCCGTGGGTCCCCGACCTCGGGCTGCGTTTCCATCTCGCCGTCGACGGGATCTCGTATCCGCTGGTCGTGCTCACCGGGCTGCTCACGGTGCTCTGTTGCGCGTACACGATAAGGGGTTCCGGCCGTGCCCTGAGCGCGTTGCTCCTGGTCCTCGAGGTCGGCGTGCTCGGCACCTTCCTCGCCTTCGACCTGATCCTCTTCTTCGTCTTCTTCGAGGTCGTCCTGCTTCCGATGTACGCCGTGATCGCGGGCTGGGGCGGCCCGGACCGTCGCGCGGCGGCCCGCAAGTTCGTGCTCTACACGCTCGCCGGCTCGGTCCTGCTGCTGCTCGGCGTGCTCCTGGTGGTCACCCGGGCCGGCACCGGCGACCTGATCGCGCTCGCCGGCGGAGGCACGCTCACCCGGACCACCCAGTGCGTCGCGTTCGCGCTGCTCGCCGTCGCGTTCGCGATCAAAGCCCCGCTCTGGCCGCTGCACACCTGGCTCCCCGACGCACACACCGAGGCACCCACGGTCGGCTCGGTGATCCTGGCCGGCGTACTGCTCAAGATGGGCACGTACGGCCTGATCAGGGTCGCCGTCGGCGTCCTCCCGCAGGGCGCGGCCTGGGCCTCCCCGGTGCTCGGAGCGCTCGCCGCGATCGCGATTCTCGCCGGTTCGCTGATCTGCCTCCGCCAGCACGACCTGAAGCGCCTGATCGCCTACTCCAGTGTCGGCCACATGGGTTTCGTCCTGCTCGGCATCGCCACGCTGACCGCCACCGGCATCCAGGCGGCCCTGCTCGGCAACGTGGCACACGGCCTGATCACCGGCCTGCTCTTCTTCCTGGCCGGCGCGATCAAGGACCGGGCCGGCACCGGCTCCCTGGAACAGCTCAGCGGCCTGCGCGAGACGGCACCTCGCCTGGCCGGCCTCTTCGCCTTCGCCGCGATCGCCTCCCTCGGCCTCCCCGGCCTGGCCGGCTTCTGGGGCGAGGCGTTCGCCGTGGTCGCCGCCGTGCACCGGGGCGGACCGCTCTGGATCACCCTGGCCGTCCTGGCGGCCATCGGCGGCGCGCTGACCGCGGCGTACCTCCTCCGCCTGCTGCGCCGCGTCACCCACGGCCCGGCGACCCCGGCGGTCCACGCGATGAGCCCGGCCATCGCCCCGGCCGAGTGGTTCGCCTGGGCGCCGCTGATCGCTCTCACGCTCGCTGTCGGCCTGGTCCCGGCCCTGGTTCTCACCGACACCCTGGGGGTTCAGCCGTGAGCCAGTCCGTCGACCACGTCGCGCTGCTACCGCTCTACCTCGCGGCCGGTACCGCCGTCCTCGCCTTCCTGGCCGACCTCTTCATCGCCCGGCGGGCCGCCGTCCTCGCCACGACCTGGCTCGGCACCCTGGCCACCGCGGTCTCGGCCCTCGCGGTCGGCGCGCACGCCGGCACCTTCTGCACCCAGGGCGCCTGCTCGTGGGTGCCGACCTGGCCCGCCGCCGTCACCGCCGCGCTCTTCGCCGCGCTGACCGCCGGAGTCCTGGCCTTCTCGGCACCCGCCCTGCGCGTGGGCTTCGCCCCGGCCGGCGAGTTCTGCTTCCTGCTCGCCTGCTCGATGACCGGCGGCGTGGTGGTGGCGTACGCCGGTGACCTGATCTCCCTGATCGTCGGTCTGGAGACGCTGACCCTCCCGCTCTACGTGCTGGTCGGCCTGCGCCGCCCCGCCACCGCCGTCGCCGCGTCCGCCTCCCTGACGTTCTTCCTGATCAGCGTGGTCTCGACGGCGATCGCCCTGCTCGGCATCGCCCTGAACTACGCCGCCACCGGCGCCGTCCACCTGGCCCTGCTGACGGCTCCGTCGCCGTCGTTCCGCGCTGTCTCCGAGGTCGGCGTGGCCCTGCTCGTCACCGGCCTGGCCTTCAAGGTCGCCGCCGTCCCGCTGCACGCCTGGGCCCCCGCGACGTACGACGGCGCGCCCATCCCGATCGCCGCCTACCTCTCCACCGCCTCCAAGCTGGGCGGCATCCTGGCCCTGGCCGCCGTCGTCACCCACCTGGAGGCCCGCGCGATCCTGGCGATCCTGGCCGTCCTCACGATGACCATCGGCAACGTGGTCGCCCTCCGCCAGACCCGCATGATCCGCCTGCTGGCGTGGTCCTCGATCGCCCAGGCCGGCTACATCCTGGCCGCCCTGGCCCTGGGGTCTCCCGGCGTCCCCGCCGCCCTGGCCTACGCGGTCTTCTTCATCACCCTGGAGTTCCTGGCCTTCGGCGTGGTGGTCGCCCTGTGCCCGCCGGGCGCCTCCGCCGGCCCGATCACGGACTTCCGGGGCGCCGGCCGCCGAAGCCCGTGGCTGGGCGCCGCCCTGGTCCTGTCCTTCGCCGGTCTGGCCGGTCTGCCCCCGGGCCTGGCCGGCCTCTTCGCCAAGCTTTCGGTGGTCGACGCG
Organism: Actinoplanes sp. NPDC051851; assembly: GCF_040681165.1. NCBI lineage: Bacteria > Bacillati > Actinomycetota > Actinomycetes > Micromonosporales > Micromonosporaceae > Actinoplanes > Actinoplanes sp. NPDC051851. The sequence goes on from NZ_JBFAYF010000006.1 coordinate 19,904, forward strand.
CTGATCGCCCACCACTGGTCCTGGCTGGCCGCGGTGGTCGTCCTGAACGCGGTCATCGCCCTGGCGTACTACGTCAGGGTCTCCGCCCTGCTCTACACCCTGCCCCCGCGTATCGGCCTGTCGGTCGCCGACCCGGTCCTGCTGGACGCCGCCCTGCACCCCCGGCTCCCGATCACCCGCCCGGTGGCAGCCGCTCTGGCTCTCACCGCGGCGCTCGCCGTCATCCTGGGCTTCGCTCCACAGCTCCTGCTCAACGCGCTGACCTAGCGGTTCCGGCTGGGGCTCAGCCGGGAGTACCGTCGTCGGTTCGGCGTACCCCGGAGCGGGTGGCCCTTACTTGACGCGGCGGGTGGAGCGGGCGACCAGCTTCTCGTACTCCGGGTGTTTGTCGAGCCACTTCGCCACGAACGGGCACATCGGGACGATCGTCTGGGATCGCGCCTTGGCCTCGTTCAGGGCCGTACGTGCCAGCTCGGAGCCCACGCCCTTGCCCTCGAAGGCCTCGTCCACCTTGGTGTGTGTGAAGACGACGATGTCGCCGGTCTTCTGGTAGGTCAGCACGCCCGCGAGGGTGCCGTTCTCGTCGCGGGCCTCGAAGCGCTCGCGCTCCGGCACCTCGGTCACCGTGATCGTCACGGGAACCATCCTGTCACGGTCGGCGGCGGGTGAGCCGCTGGGAAACGTCGTCGCGCAGGCCGGCGGGGAGTTCCGGGGCCTCCAGCAACCTCGCGAAGCGGGTCGCGTCATGCATGTAGATGTCGAAGGCCTCGGAGATGGTCAGGCCGTGCGCGGGGCGGGACGTCACCGTGATCCGGTCGCCGGGGACGAGGGTGCCGGGGGTCAGGATCCGCAGGTACGTCCCGGTGCGGTTGGAGTCGGCGAAGCGTTTGATCCAGCCCGGCTCGTTCATCCGGTTCTGGAAGGTCAGGCACGGGATGCGGCCGAACGTGGGCTGCAGGATCAGGCCGGAGCCGAACTCCCACACCTCGCCGACGACGGTGCCGAACAGATCAAGTCCGGATGTGGTCAGGTTCTCGCCGAAGAGACCCGGGGGCAGCGGACGGCCGAGCGACGCCGACCACCAGGCGTAGTCCTCCTCCCCGTACGCGTAGACGGCCTGGTCGTTCCCGCCGTGGTGGTGGGTGTCGCCGATGTGGTCGCCGACGATGCCGCTGTGCAGACCCGTCCGTTTCGGGCCGGGCGGGCGGACCTGGACCGGGTGGTCGACGGGCTGTTTGTGGATGCCGGTCGACCCGGTGTCCTTCCCCATCGGGGGCCGCGCCGCGCCGACGTTGACCGAGATGACCGTGCCGATCACGAGAACGCCACCGCGGCTCGGTCCTCCACCGGGCGGTAGCCGAGCCGCTGGTAGAGCGCGTTGCTCGTCGGGTTCGCCAGGTCGGTGTAGAGCACCACCTCGGCGGCCTCGGACGACGCCAGGCGGGTGGACTCGGCGGTCACCCCGGCAGCGTAACCCCGGCGCCGCAGCGACGGGGGCGTCCAGACGTGCAGGATGCGGACCATGCCGGACTCCGGGCGGGAACGGATCGACATCGAGACCGGGGCGCCGCCGTCGATCCAGAGCGTCACGCCCCCGTGGGCCAGGTGATCGTCGACCAGGCCGGCCACGTCCTCCCGGGGTTCCTCGACGTACGCGTAGAAGTCCCGCAGCCACGTGATCACCAGGACCCGGTCGTCCGCCGTGGCGGGGCGGGCGAAACCGGACGGGGTGGGGGATGGTGGCACCGGTTCGCCGAGCCGGTACAGGCGCGTCCGCATGCCCGGTTCGATGGTGACCGGGCCGTACGCGGCGACGAAGGCGTCCACGTCACCGGCGGCGAGGTTCGCGCCGGAGAGCTGTCGGCCGGCGAGCGCCTCGGCGGCGGGCGCGACGGCCTCGGGCGGGATGCCGCTGATCAGAACCGGGTACGGCGGGGTCTGCAGCAGTACCCCGTCCACCTCCCCGGCAGCCGACGTCCACCAGCCGAAGTACGGGGGTTCCTGGCCGTACGCGAAAAGCCGCGAGCGCAGGGTGGCGATCAGCGTGAGGAAGACGGTGTGGCGGACCGGATCGGTCCGGAGGAATCTCTCCGTCGTGGTGGCGAAGAGCTCGACGTCGGACGTGAGGCGCCAGGGCATGACAGACATCCTGCGTCATAGCAGTCAGCGAGGGACACCGATTTACAGGCCCCAGACCTTGGCGATCCGGGCCAGGGTGTCGCGCCGGGTCGCCGGGTCGAAAACGGTCCCGGCCAGGATCAGTTCGTCGGCGCCGGTCCGCTCGACCAGGGCGTCCAGGCTCGCCACCACCTCGTCCGCGGTGCCCGCGTACTGCGTGCCCGGCAACGACGCGAGCATCGAACGATCCATCTCGGACAGTTCGATCGTCGCGGCCCGCTCCGGCGCGATGATCGGGCCGAGCCGGCCGGTGCGCAGGCTGAGCGCCATTATCCGGCTGGGCCCGGCCAGGTACTGCGCCTCCTCGGTGGTCTCGGCGGCGATCGCCGAGGCGGAGACCATCACGTACGGGCGTGGCAGGCGCGGCGACGGCTGGAATCCGGAGCGGTAGAGCCGGAGCGCGGCCTCCACATCGGAGGCGATTGCGAAGTGATATGCGTAACAGAACGGCAGGCCCAGCGCCGCCGCGATCTGCGCGCCGTAGGTGGACGACCCGAGGATCCAGACCTCGGGGTACGTCTCCGGGGCGGGCGTGGCGCGCAGCCGGCCGGCGCTGTCCGCGGCGCGTTCGTCGCCGAGCAGACCGAGCAGCGTCTGCAGGTGCTCCGGGAACTGCTCGACGGTCAGATAGGGCGAAACGCCGCGAAGTGCCGCCGCGGTCGCCTGGTCGGTGCCGGGTGCGCGGCCGATGCCGAGGTCGATCCGGTCCGGGTAGAGCGCCTCCAGCAGGGCGAACTGCTCGGCGACCACGAACGGCATGTGGTTCGGGAGCATCACGCCGCCGGAGCCGACCCTGATCGTCCTGGTGTTGGCGGCGACCGCACCGATCAGCACCGGCGGGGTGGTCGACGCGACGGCCGGCATGTTGTGGTGCTCGGCCACCCAGAACCGTGAGTAGCCCAGCTCGTCGGCGGCCTTCGCGGTCTCGATCGTGCCGCGCAGCGCGTCGGCACTGCTGTGCCCGTGACGAACCGTCGCCAGGTCCAGCACGGAGAGTGGAACCCGGGTCATCGCGTCCTCCCGCCCAGGGGCCGCTGCTGGTGGCGGATCACCTGAACACCGATCGTCACCGCGGTCAGCGCCGCGCCGGGCACCAGCATCCAGGCAGGCCAGGGGTACAGATCGTCTCCCTGGAACAGAGTGATCTTGACCAGCCCGTAGACCACCAGGTTCACCGCGGCGAGCGCCGCCCACACGGTCCAGAGAACCACCAGCGCAAGCGGAATCCGGCGTTCCTCCGCAATCCGCCGCGCCTTCACGTCGGCCGCGCTCATCCCCGGCCTCGGCAGGTCCCCGACCAGCGGCAGCAGCTCGGCGTAGGTGCGCGCCGCGTAGGCCCGCTGCAGCCGCTCGTCATACTCACCGAGATCGAGCCGCCCCTCGTCGAGCGCGCTCTTGAGCTGATCCGCGATCTGCCGGCGATCCGCGTCCGCCGCACGCATGGTGTCGATCTGCTGCTCGGAACGCCGGCCCCGGCCGGTCAGATCCTTCGCCATCATGGGGCTCCTTCGCGCACACACCGCCTCCGCGCCACGCTAGTCCACCCATTCAAACCCGAAAATCACTGCTGGGGTACGGCCCACACCGCCCGCAACCGCACCATCCCCGCTCCGCCTTCGCGGCCCGCGACCCGCCCTGCCCGGTCCGGTCCGCAGCGCGACTCACCGTCTCGGCTGGTGCTCCGGGGTGCCTCGCTCCGCGTCAGGCACCCCGGAGCACCAGCCAAAACCGTGCGGGCTCGTCCGAAGCGCCAGCTGAAACCGTGCAGGTCTGTCCGGAGCGCCGGCCGGGACCTCGGGTCAGGCCGGCTCGTGGCTCCGGTCAGGCCGGCTCGGTGGCGATCGCGGGTTCGGGGTGGGACTCGGCGCTGGACATCGAGCCGTCCGGTACCGCGGCGACCGCGGTGGCGAGCAGCAGGACCGCGGCGGCGAACGCGAACGACCACGGCGGGCCGCCCGGACGGTCGACGATCACACCGGCGATGGCGCCGCCCGCCGCACTGCCGGCCACCGAGACGGTGACCACCCAGGTGTAGGCCTCGTTCAACATGCCCGGCGGGGTGATCCGGGCGACCAGGCTGGTCTGCACGGTGAGCGCCGGCGCGATCGCCGCACCGCCGAAGACCAGAGCGACGCCCAGGTACAGCGGTCCCGGCATGAAGGCCAGGACCAGGAAACTCGTGGCGACGGCGGCCAGCAGCCAGGCGAACTGGCGGGTCAGGGCCATGGCCGGGTGTCGCGTACCGAACCAGATGCCGCCGATCGCGCTGCCCACACCCCAGACGCCGAGCAGTATCCCGCCGAGCGAGTCGTCGCCGCCGTGCTGGGCCGCGTACGCCGGGACGGTCACCCCGGCCGCGCCGAACGCGAGGCCGAGCGCGCCGACGCAGAGCAGCAGCGCGGGGAGACCACGGGCACGGAGCGGGCCGAGTCCCCGGGCCGCCCCGGCGGCGTGGTGGGCGCCGCGGTGCCGCATCACCGGCAGGCGGGCGATCCACGCGGTGCCGATCAGGGTCGCCAGCGCCGAGGTGACCAGCGCCGTCGCGGGCCGCCCGGTGACGATGAGGAGGGCCGAGACCAGCATCGGGCCGAACACGAAGACCAGCTCGAACAGCGAGGTCTCGGCGGCCAGGGCGGCGCCGCGCAGGTCGTGTTCTCCACTGTCGACCGAGGTCATGTCGTTCCAGGCGCGCCGGATCGCCGCGGTCGACGGCGGGTACGTCGCACCGGCCACCGCCGAGGCCACGAAGATCCAGGTGAGCGCGCCCCCGCCGGCGAGCAGCAGGGCGCCCAGCGCGAACGGGTGCGCCAGCGCGGTGATGAGCAGGATCCGGGCCGGGCCGATCCGGTCGGCGAGGCGCCCGGCGACCGGGCTGAGCGCGGCGCCGGCCAGGGCGTAGATCCCACCGGCGAGCCCCGCGGCCGCGTAACTGCCGGTCGCCTGCGCGACGAGCAGCAGCAGGGCCAGCGGGGTCATGCCGATGCCGAGCCGGGCCGGGATGCCGACCACCAGCAGGGTCCGCGCCCCGGGAAGCCGCCACACGCGTAGGTATCGCCGCAACGCGGTCACGAACCGGCCTCCAGGTGACGAACGGGACGGGAGCCGAGGCTAACGGCACCGGGCCGATCGACACACCTGAAATACGCCCACCCGAACCTGCCCCTGATCGCTCGGCTGTCCGGGCGGCTTCCGGCCGCCGTGCTTCGGCTGGCGTGCTTCGGTTGGCGTGTTTCGGCTGGCTTGTTTCGGTCAGCGCAGGTTCGGGCGGGCGCCGCCGGTGAGGGCCGCCTGCTGGTGGAGGCGCTGGATGCGCTCGCCCATCGGCGGGTGGGTGGAGAAGAGCGCGGAGAGCCCGCCGCCCCGGAACGGGTTGGCGATCATCAGGTGCGCGGCGCTCGTGAGCTGGCCATCGGCCGGGAGCGGGGCTGCCTGCGTACCGTAAGAGATCTTTTCAAGGGCGCTGGCGAGGGCCAGTGGATCTCCGGTGAGGGTGGCTCCGGAGGCGTCTGCCTGGAACTCGCGGTTGCGGCTGATCGCCAGCTGGATGATCGACGCGGCCAGCGGACCGAGGATCACCATCAGCAGCAGCGCCGCCGGGTTGGGCGCGTCATCGTCGTCCGACCCGCCGAACGGCAGGAAGATCGCCAGCTGAGCGATCATCGTGACGATGCCGGCCAGCCCCGCCGCCACACTGGAGATCAGGATGTCCCGGTTGTAGACGTGGGACAGCTCGTGCCCGATCACGCCACGCAGTTCACGCGGGGTGAGCAGCCGGGTGATCCCCACCGTCACCGCGACCGCCGCGTGCTCCGGATCCCGCCCGGTCGCGAACGCGTTCGGCTGCATCGACGGCGACACGTACAGCCGGGGCATCGGCTGTCCCGCCGTGGTCGCCAGCTTCCGGACGATCTGGTACAGCGCTGGGAACTCGGCCTCACTGACCGGCTGCGCCCGCATGGCCCGCAGCGCGATCCGATCCGAGTAGAAGTAGCTCACCGTATTGGTGACCAGCGAGAACAGCACGGCGATGACCAGCCCGGTGCTGCCTCCCAGCCAGTACCCGACGGCCAGGATGAGCCCGGTGAGCAGTCCCAGAAGAGCGGCCGTCTTGAGCCCGTTGTGATGGCTGTGCACTTTCACTCCTTAGGCATGCGAGCTTGTGACTCGCACCCCACACAACGCCCTCGACTTCCCGTTCCATCCGCGAGGACGCTGTGAGTTGCCTGAAGCCCGAACCCATGCCACCGGCCGCGTTCCCCGACTGTGGTCCTCCTGGCCACCCCGACCGGACCAGAGGCGGTCGTCGGTGTCGGGAAGTCGGTGGGAAGTCGGTGGTGGGAATGAGAACGGCCCCGAACTCCGTGGAGTCCGGGGCCGTTCTGCCAGCCTGTGGCGGGTAGAGGATTCGAACCTCTGTAGCTTTCGCGACGGATTTACAGTCCGCTCCCATTGGCCGCTCGGGCAACCCGCCTGGGCAACCACCGCGGTCTCCCGCGGCGGCGGACACCAGGATAGCGATACGACAGAGGGGGTTCGCAACCGGGTACGGTCGGCATGTCGCGGCCCGGCACGGGGCCGCTGAAGAGATCGATTCAAGACCAGCCGCAGGAGTCTGATCATGGCAGCCAGCCCGTCGTTCGACATCGTCAGCAAGGTCGACCGGCAGGAGGTCGACAACGCGTTCCACCAGGCGGAGAAGGAGCTGAGCACCCGGTTCGACTTCCGGGGGACCGGTACCGAGGTCGCCAAGTCGGGGGAGGCGTTCACCATCACCTCGGAGACGGAGGAGCGCGCCACCGCGGCGCTCGACGTGTTCAAGGAGAAGTTGGTCAAGCGGAACATCTCGCTGAAGTCGCTGGATGCGGGGGAGCCGCGCCAGTCCGGCAAGACCTTCAAGATCGACCTCAAGGTCGTCGAGGGGATCGAGTCGGACAAGGCGAAGGCGATCAGCAAGAAGATCCGCGATGAGGGCCCCAAGGGCGTTCAGGCGCAGATCCAGGGTGACCAGCTCCGGGTGACCGGCAAGAAGCGGGACGACCTGCAGGCGGTCATCGCGCTGCTGAAGGCCGAGGACTTCGGGGTCGCCCTGCAGTTCAACAATTACCGCTGATCGCGCGGCCGGCCGGTCGCACACTGAGACGGTGAGTACCGCGGCTCTGGGTGGACTGGTCGGCCTCATGCTGATCGGTTTCGGCCTGCGCATGCTGATCCGGGGGCAGGCGCCGGCGATGATCGGGCACGCGTTCCGTTCGGTGCGCGACGCCGGCTACTACCACCTGCTCTTCGGGCTGGCCCTGGTGGTCTACCTGGCCGGCGTCAGTGTGGACGACGTGGTCCTGGGTCAGGTCGCCGCCGTTCTCGCGGTCGCGCTGGTCGGATTCGCCCTGGTCCGCTTCCGACCGCGCGGCAGGGGGAAGCGTCACCGCGAGGCGCCGCGGTAGGGCGGCGCGGCGGGCGGCGCGGTAGAAACGGTCCATGGACCTCACCCACGCCGTCCTCGCCTTCGCGGTGCTCGGCGCGCTGCTCACCATCACGCCCGGCCTGGACACCGCCCTGGTCCTGCGCGCCGCGATCACGATGGGCCGCGGTCCGGCCTTCGCCACCGCGTTCGGCGTCGGCACCGGAGCGCTGACCTGGGGTGCGGCCGCCGCGGTGGGTGCCACCGCGCTGCTCACCGCGTCGACCGTGGCGTATGACGCGCTGCGCCTGGTCGGGGCGGCGTACATGATCTTCCTGGGTGTCCGGATGATCCGTGGGGCGCTGCGCCCGTCCGGCGGCGAGACGCCGATGGCCGTGGAGCCGGCCGCACCGGGGCTGTGGAACACCTTCGGCCGGGGGCTGCTCACCAACCTGCTCAACCCCAAGGTCGGCGCGTTCTATCTGGCCGTGCTGCCGCAGTTCATCCCGCCGGGCACCTCGTCGCTGGCGGTCGGCGTGCTGCTGGCGCTGGTGCACGACGTCGAGGGCCTGCTCTGGTTCACCGTGATCATTTTCGGCGCTCAGGCGGCCCGCGGCTTCCTCGCCCGTCCGGCCGTCCGCCGGGGTGTCGACGCGGGCACCGGCGCGGTCCTGATCGGGTTCGGTGCGAAGCTGGGCCTGTCCAGTCGCTGAAAGCCGAACGCCAGTCGCTGAAAGCCGAACGAGGGAGAAGTAGCGTGATCGCACCGGTCGTCGACATCACCTGGCTCACCGCGCACCGCGACGACGTCGTGCTCGCCGACGTCCGCTGGTATCTCGACGGTCGTTCCGGGCTCGCGGCGTACGAGAAGGGTCATCTGCCCGGCGCCGTCTTCATCGACCTGGACGCCGCGCTGGCCAGGCCGGGCTCGGCGGCGGAGGGCCGCCATCCGCTGCCGGAGCCGGAGACGTTCGCGGCGGCGATGTCCGCCGCCGGCATCGGGGACACGACGACGGTGATCGCCTATGACGACGCCGGTGGCGTCATCGCGGCGCGCCTGATCTGGATGCTGCGCACGCTGGGGTGCGAGGCCGCCCTCCTGGACGGTGGCTTCTTCGCGTACGACGGCGAGCCGTCCACGGCGACTCCCCGCCCCGCTCCGGCCGCCTTCACGCCGCGGGAGTGGCCGGCCGAGCGGCTGGTCTCCCTGGCCCAGACGACCGAGGGTGGTCACGTCCTGCTCGACGCGCGCGACCGGCCCCGCTTCGCCGGCGAGACCGAGCCGGTCGACCCGCGGGCCGGCCACATCCCCGGCGCCCGCAACCTGCCCTGTCGCGAGAACGTCGACGCCGAGGGCCGTTTCCTCCCGGTCGCCCAGCTGCGGGAGCGGTTCGCCTCGGTCGGCGTCGACGGGTCCACCCACGTGGTCTCCTACTGCGGCTCCGGCGTGACCGCGTGCCACAACCTGATCGCGCTGGAGCACGCGGGCCTCGGCCGGGGCCGCCTCTTCCCGGGTTCCTGGTCCCAGTACAGCCACACCGACCGCCCCGCTGCGACCGGCGACTAAGGCCTGTTTCATAACTGAGGCTGGACCCCGCCTCGCTCTCGCCCCAGTTATGAAACAGGCCTTAGCTGTGATGTCCGGGGACGTTGGTCGAGTCCGGCCGGGGCTACGGCGTGGCCGGACTCGAACGCTGGGCCACGCCGCAGCCCCGGCCGGGCTCCGGAACACGGGCTAACCCGGGGCCGGTCCCCGGGCGTTGCCGGTCGTGCCCGGGTCCGTGCCCTGATAGCCGGACTGCTGCTCCAGCCAGCGCTGATGCGACTCCCAGGCGGCCTGCTTGCTGGTGCCGATCGCCGCGCCGATCTCGGTCCAGGTGGCACCGGCCGCCCGGGCCGAGCGGACCATCGCCTGCCGCCCGTACCCGGCCTTGCGGATCACCACCTCGCTGAGCGCCAGCATCTCCAGCACCTCGGTGGGGGAGAGCACCGGACCGTCGGACTCCGGGTCCATCGCCGCGAGGGCGTCACGCATCCGCAGGTCGTCATAACGCTGCGTGGCTGTGGTGAGCGTGTGGCGGCGTTCCAGATCATCTGGCGTCGTCATGACGCCCAGCCTTCCGTCAGGATTCCTTGACGTCAAGTACTCCTGACGGACTGACGCGAATTGGCCTCACATCTACCCTTAAATCGCCCATAAAGCTGTCAATTCTTCAGCGTGGACAGTCCCGGGATCCTCAGCCGTTCGGCCAGGATTTACCGGAGCGTCGCGCCGACCCGCCGTTGAACACTCCCTGTCGCACAGACGGTGTGGCACGATCAGGGAACCCTGCCAATGCGACCTACCTATGGGAGCCGAACATGTCATCAAGGAGGCTGGGCCGATTCCTCGGCTTGGTTTTCGTCGTCGTCGCGGCTTTCGGGGGCGTAGCTGCAGTCAGCGTCGCCGTTGAGAGCAGTGAGACCGCAGCGGTCAAATACTCGACGCTCGACGCCATCTGGCTGTAAAAGCGTGGTGGCCAGCCGAGCCAGTTGACCGTTAGGAGCGCCATGAGTGGGCCCAAATCTGCTCCTCGGCGTTCGTCCGTCTATTCCTGGCTGGTAACGGTTCCGCTCGGTCTTTTCGGTGCAATCTGCCTCGGCAGCTTCATGGCAACCGACAATGGTTGGTACGACCATTGGTCGACCGGCCTGCTCGTGGCGGTGGGCGCGATCGCCGCCACGGTGTCGGTCACTCAGATCATCATCGGCCGGCAGGCCTACGCGGTAGTGGTGACCGAGATTCCGCTCGTTCTCGGTCTCTACTACCTTCCGCCCGCGATGGCGATCGTCGCGATGACGACCGCGGCGCTGCTGACCCACCTCTGGAACCGCCTCGAGCTGACGAAGCTCTCCTTCAACGTCGCCAAACAGGCCGCGGTGACCTCGGCCGCGCTCGTCGTCATGGTCGCGGTGGGCTTCCGTCCGCCGCTGCACGATGCCGGGCCTGCCACCTGGGCGGTTCTCTTCGTGGCCGCGATGACCACCGCGGCGACCTCGCACGTCGCGGTGGCCGGCGTCATCAGTGCGGTGCAGAACCGGACCGCCGGCCGGCAGGCGCTGACCGCCGGGCTGCCCACCCTGATCACCTCGGCCATCAACACCATCATCGGCCTGGTCTTCCTGGTCGTGATCGAGGCGACCCGTTGGGCCGTGATCCTGCTGGCCGGGCTCACCCTGGCGTTGGTCCTGGTCTTTCGCTCGTTCGCCGGGATCTTCCGTCAGCACCGCACGCTGGCCGAGGTCTACGAGGTCACCCTGGCGCTGCGGGACGAGACCGAGGCCGGCGGCCTGCCCGACGTCTTGCTCGGCCGGGTCCGCGCGCTGATGCACTCGGAGTACGCGACGCTCTGGCTCGCGCCGCAGGGCCGGCATCCCGAGGTCCTGCTGACCGCCCGGGTGGACGACACCGCCGGTCTCTTCGACATCTCCCCGACGCCGCAGGCCGTCCGTGACCGGGTGGTCGAGCGCGGGCATGCCGTTCCGATCGGCTCTCAGTTCGCCGATACCTCCGACCTGCAGGACACGCTCCGGAGCGCCGGGCTGCACGACCTCATCGCGGTACCGCTGAGGTCCGGGCAGATCACGATCGGGACGCTCGAGGTGGTCAACCGGGTCGGGGCGTACACGACGTTCCGGGACGCGGACGTGCAGGTGCTGGAGACCATCGCGACGCACGTGGCCGGTGCGGTGGAGAACTCGCGCCTGGTGGACCGGCTGCGGTACGACGCTTACCACGACCGGCTGACCGCGCTGCCCAACCGGCGCCGGATGATCGACGCGCTGGCCGAGTCGGTGAAGGTGCGGGTCGAGGACGAGGTGGTGGCCGTCCTGCTCTTCGACGTGGACGGGCAGCGGGACGTCAACGAGTCGATGGGGCACGCGGCGGGGGACAAGCTGCTCGCCGAGGTCGCCGAACGGCTGCGCGGGATCGCCGGCCCCGGTGCGCTGGTCGGGCGGATCGGCGGGGACGAGTTCATGGTGACGCTGCGGGCCGAGGGCGTCGACGCGACCATCCAGCTCGCCACCCGGATGCGGGAACGGCTGCGCGGCCCGATGGCGGTCGGCTCGCTCACCCTGGACGTGGACACCGCGGTCGGTGTCTCGGTCTACCCCGACCACGGCGCGGACCCGGAGACGCTGCTGCAGCGGGCCGAGCTGGCCGCCAACGCCGCCAAGGTGCTGCCGTACGGTGTGCAGCCCTTCCACCCGGCGCTGGAGTCCCGTGCCGTACGCCGCCTGGGCATCGCCGCCGACCTGCGCCGCGCGATCGACAACGACCAGCTGGAGGTCTACTTCCAGCCCAAGGTGACGCTCGCCGACCGGCACGTGCTCGGCGTCGAGTGCCTGGCCCGCTGGGTGCACCCGGCGCACGGCGAGGTCGCGCCGGAGGACTTCGTGGCGGTGGCCGAGCACACGGGCCAGCTGGCCCGCCTCACCGAGGTGGTGCTCAGCGCCGGGCTGCACCGCTGCCGGGACTGGGTCGACGCAGATCGCCCGCTCTCCATCGCGGTCAACCTCTCCGCGCGTACGCTCCTCGACTCCCGCTTCCCGGACCTGGTCCGCGAGCTCCTGGAGGAGTACCAGGTGCCGCCCGGCCGGGTGACCTTCGAGATCTCCGAGCCGGGGATGCTCGGCGACATCGAGCGGGTCCTGCCGAGCCTCTATCGGCTGCGGGATCTGGGCGTACGGCTGAGCGTCGACGACTTCGGCACGGGCGCCTCGTCGCTGGCGTACCTGCGGCAGTGGCCGGTGCACGAGGTGAAGATCGACGACAGCTTCGTGCAGGGCATGGCGACCGACTCGGGTGATCTGGCGATCGTCCGGGCGGTGATCGGCCTGGCCCGGGAGTTCGGGCTGACCGTGGTGGCCGAGGGCGTGGAGAGCGAGCTCACCCTCGACCTGCTGGAGGAGATGGGCTGCGAGATCGGCCAGGGCTACCTCTTCAGCCGGCCGTTGCCGTTCGAACGGCTGGAGGCCTGGCTGAGCGCGCAGACCGAGCCCGAGTCCACTCCGGCTGGTGAGGTCCGCAGGCTCCGAGCGGTCATCTGACCTGCGTTTTCGGGTTGGTGGGGATACCGATTTCACCCCCGCATCCGGGCCGTGTAGTCTTACCTCTGCAAGCGAGCGAGTGATCGCAAGCGGGCAGGCCCCCTTAGCTCAGTCGGCAGAGCGTCTCCATGGTAAGGAGAAGGTCTACGGTTCGATTCCGTAAGGGGGCTCTACCGGGTTCGTTCCCCGCCGTTCGGTGCTGGACGTGAGCCTGGCTCGGCGGTGTAGCTCAGATGGCAGAGCAAGCGGCTCATAATCGCTGTGTCGCCGGTTCAAGTCCGGCCACCGCTACTTTTCCCTCTGTGGATAAACCGAGTGAAACCACAGTGTGACCCCAAACCTGGGGCCCCACTTTGCAGAGCGGCTACCGAGCGTCTACGCTGGTTCGTCGTCAGTTAAACACCGTTAGCAGGAAGGCACCCCGCCGTGGCCAAGGCGACCGACGTCCGTCCGAAGATCACCCTGGCGTGCACGGAGTGCAAGGACCGGAACTACATCACCAAGAAGAACCGGCGTAACGACCCGGACCGCGTCGAGCTGAAGAAGTTCTGCCCGCGCGACGGGAAGCACACCCTGCACCGCGAGACCCGCTGATTCTGAGACCTGCGCAGATTCTGAGACCTGTCGAGTCTCGCAGCCTCTAAAGCTTCACAATGCGCCGCCTGGAGTAACTCCAGGCGGCGCATTGTAGTTTGTGGGGCATGCCCCTGGATCAGACTTTTGTCGGCCGTACCTGGCCGCCCACTGAGCCCTACATCGTCGGCCGGGAGAAGATCCGCGAGTTCGCCCGCGCGATCGGCGCCACCGACGCCGCGTACCACGATCCCGAGGCGGCCCGTGCGATCGGCTACACCGACGTGGTCGCCCCGCCGACCTTCCCGGTCGCCATCACCATGGCGGCGAGCCGTCAGGTGATCGAGGACCCGGCCCTGGGCCTGGACTACACCCGGGTGGTGCACGGCGACCAGAAGTTCGCCTACACCCGCCCGGTCGTCGCCGGAGACACGCTGGTCTGTGTGAACTCGGTGGACGAGATCCTCACCCGTGGCGGCCACTGGTTCATCACCACCCGCACCGAGGTCCGTACCGAGGCCGGTGACCCGGTTGTCACGGTGTGGTCGAAGCTTGTCCAGCGCGGCGAGGAGAACGCCTGATGACTGATCTCAGCGAGCCGCAGACCTTCCGGGTCACCCGGGCCGACCTGGTCCGCTACGCCGGCGCCTCGGGCGACTTCAACCCGATCCACTGGAGCGAGCGCATCGCGACCCAGGTGGGCCTCCCCGGCGTGATCGCCCACGGCATGTTCACGATGGCCCTGGTGGGCCGCGCGGTGACCGCCTGGGCGGGTGCTCCGGACGCGGTGAAGGAGTTCAGCGTGCGGTTCGCCCGGCCGGTTCCGGTGCCCGACACCGACGAGGGCACCGAGGTGGTGGTGACGGCCTCGGTCAAGGAGGTCACCGAGGACGGGGACACCTGGCTCGCCCTCACTGCCAGATGTAACGGAGACAAGGTACTGTCTCTGGCACAGGCGCTTGTCAGTAAGCGGTAGCCCTGGGTTGGGATAACCGAGGGCGTACCCGTACACTGGTGCGCCGTGGGGCTGTGATTCGCACAGATGACGGTCCCGCATAGGGGTGTAGCTCAATTGGCAGAGCAGCGGTCTCCAAAACCGCAGGCTGCAGGTTCAAGTCCTGTCACCCCTGCGCATTCTCCTTGACGTGCCCGCCCGGTGCGCGGTTCGCACAAAGTCCGCGTCCGGTCGGTCACCAACGGGAAACCAGATCACCACCGACGACGGAAGTAGGGCGAAGTGGCCGATAAGGACCGGCCCGGTGACGACGTCCCGGGCGACGACGACGTGCTCGCCGATGCTGCCGCCGGTGATGACGAGTCTGACGAGGTCACTGACGAGCCGGTGAGCCGTGGCGGTGGAACCGCGGTCGCCGAGCGCACGAAGGACGACGCGCCGAAGAAGGAGAAGAAGCGCCGGCGCGGTCCTTTCGCCCGCATCGGTGGATTCTTCCGCGAGGTCTTCAGCGAGCTGGGCAAGGTCATCTGGCCGACCCGCAAGGAACTGCTGACCTACACGGGCGTGGTCATCGCGTTCGTCACGGTGATGACAGCCATCGTGGCGGTGCTGGACTACGGGTTCGGTAAGGGAATTCTCTACACGCTCGGCGGTAGCTGATACCCGCCTGACAGCGCCAACCCGAACCGAGAGACTTATCTGGAAGTGAGCGAGCGTGCCTGAGTACGACGACGAGACCGTGCAGTCTGCTGACGAGCAGTCGTCGCCGGACACCGACGAGTCGGTCGAGGCGGCCGACGAGCTGTCGGCCGTCGCGGTCCAGGCGCCCGAGGCCGACGAGGACTACGACCCGGTCAAGGAGCTGCGGCAGAAGCTGCGCTACGCCCCCGGCGACTGGTACGTCGTGCACTCCTACGCCGGGTACGAGAACAAGGTGAAGACCAACCTCGAGACCCGGATCACGAGCCTCGACATGGAGGACTTCATCTTCCAGGTCGAGGTCCCGACCCGTGAAGAGGTCGAGGTCAAGAACGGCAAGCGCAACCAGGTGCAGGCCAAGGTCTTCCCCGGCTACATCCTGGTCCGGATGGACCTCTCCCCGGAGTCGTACTCCTGCGTGCGGAACACGCCCGGCGTGACCGGCTTCGTGGGCGCCACCGACCGGGTCGACCGTCCGGCTCCGCTCTCGCTCGACGAGGTTCTGAAGTGGCTGGCCCCGGCGGTCCAGACCGAGGAGAAGAAGGCCAAGCCCGAGGTCAAGGTTCTCGACTTCGAGGTGGGCGACTCGGTCACGGTCACCGACGGCGCGTTCGCCTCGCTGCCGGCGTCGATCAGCGAGATCAACGCCGACCAGCAGAAGCTCAAGGTCCTGGTCTCGATCTTCGGCCGGGAGACTCCGGTCGAGCTGAACTTCAACCAGGTCACCAAGATCTGAGTCTCTGCGGAGACCGGGTCACCAAGATCTGATCGCCGGAACACCGGCGATGTCAGTGGGAGGGGCCGTCGTCGTACGGCCCTGCCAACAACCACAGGAGTACTGAGAAATGGCACAGCGCAGCAAGGCGTACCGCGCCGCGGTCGAGAAGATCGACGCCGACAAGCTCTACGAGCCCAAGGACGCGATCGCCCTCGCCAAGGAGACCACCACGGCGAAGTTCGACGCCACCGTCGAGGTCGCGATGCGTCTCGGCGTCGACCCCCGCAAGGCGGACCAGATGGTTCGCGGCACGGTCAACCTGCCGCACGGCACCGGTAAGACCGCCCGCGTCATCGTCTTCGCCCAGGGCGCGAAGGCCGAGGAGGCCGTCGCGGCCGGCGCCGACGAGGTCGGCACCGACGAGCTCGTCGCCCGGATCCAGGGTGGCTGGCTGGACTTCGACGCCGCGATCGCGACGCCGGACCAGATGGCCAAGATCGGTCGCATCGCCCGCATCCTCGGCCCGCGTGGCCTGATGCCGAACCCGAAGACCGGCACCGTCACCATGGACGTGACCAAGGCCGTCAACGAGATCAAGGGCGGCAAGATCACCTTCCGGGTGGACAAGCACTCCAACCTGCACCTGATCATCGGCAAGGCGTCCTTCTCCGCCGACCAGCTGATCGACAACTACGCCGCGGTGCTCGACGAGGTCCTGCGGGCCAAGCCGTCGGCCGCCAAGGGCAAGTACCTGAAGAAGGTCACCGTCACCACCACGATGGGCCCGGGCGTCCCGGTCGACCCGAACGTGCAGAAGAACCTGCGCGGTGAGTCCGCCTAGGGCGGAACCGCTCGAAGCGCCGTAAAAAGCCCCCGGGTCACTCCCGGGGGCTTTTTCGTGCCCCCGTCCCGTGGCAGGCTTGCCGCCGTGCGTCTCGAAGGGGTCTGGTTCCGATACACCCGCCGTGCCGACTGGGCGCTGCGCGAGGTGGACGCCACCGTCGAGCCCGGGCAGACGATCGTGGTGCTCGGGCGCAACGGTGCCGGCAAGTCCACCCTGCTGCAGCTGGCCGCCGACGTGCTCCGCCCGGTCCGCGGCGCGGTGCGCGACCGTCCCCGGGTGGTGGGCTGGGTGCCCGAGCGCTTCCCGGCCGATCAGCCGTTCACCGCGCTCGGTTACCTGCACGCGATGGCCGCGCTGCGCGGTCTGCGCCCGGCCGCCGCCGATCCGTGGATCGAGCGTCTCTCGCTCGGCCCGCACACCGGCACCTCGCTCAACGCCCTCTCCAAGGGCACCGCGCAGAAGGTCGGCCTGGCCCAGGCGCTGCTCACGCCGCCCGGCCTGCTCGTCCTCGACGAGCCCTGGGAGGGACTCGACGCCGAGGCCCGCACGCTGATCCCGCGCATCGTCGCCGAGGTCACCGCGGCGGGCGGCGCGGTCCTGGTCAGCGACCACCGCGGCGAGATCGCCGGCCTCCCCGACGCGATCCACTGGTCGGTCTCCGGGGGCACGCTCGACGTCACCGTCCCGGAGCCGGTCACGGTGGGCGCGACGCCGGCGGAGGACGCGGCGTGGGGGACGGGCGCGCTCTCCGGTCCGCCGGATCCGGGAGCGCGGGAGCGCGATGAGGTGGTCGTGGAGATCTCGGTGCCGCGCGCCGAGGCCGCGGCGGCGGTGGTCCGGCTGCGTGCCGACGGTCATCGAGTTCTGGGCGTACGCGAGGAGGACCGTAAGTGATCGCGCTGGCCCGGATGCGGTTGACCGGCTTCCTCCGGGGCGGACGTGCCCTGGCCCCGCTGATCACGGTCCTGGTGATCCTCGGGGTGCTCTACGGCGGGGGTGCGTCGCTCGCCGCCCCGGCCTACGGCTACTCGGCCGTCATGCTCTTCCCGGTGCTGGCCTGGCTGAGCAAGGTGCTGCTCGACACCGAGCCGGACGTGCAGCGCCGCCTGGCCCGGCTGACCGTCGGCCCGGTCCGGGAGGCCGCCGCCGGGCTGCTCGCCGCGGTGGTGGCCGGCGCGGCGGTCTGCGCGCTGGCGATGCTGGCGCCCTGGCTGGTCGGCGGGATCCGCGGCCCGTTGCCCGGGACCGCCGAGCCGGGCGTCGCCCCCGGTGTCGCGCTCGGTGTGCTGGCCCATCTGCTGGCGCTCGCCGGTGGGGTGGCTCTCGGCGCGCTCGCCGGCCGCGCGGTCACCCGGCGGATCCTGCCCGGCGTGGCGGTGCTGGTCACCGGTTCGGTCCTGACGATCGTGCTGGGTCTGCGCGGGTCGATCGCGCCGTGGCTGGTGCCGCCGGTGATGGCGGTCGCCCGGGCGCTGAGCGGGCGGACGCTGCCCACCGCCGGCCTGCTGTTGCATCTGGTCGCCGAGACGATGCTCTGGTGCGCCGTGGTCGTCGCTCTCTACGGCGTGCTGCGCCGGCGGCGGGCCTGACCGGGTGCGTCCCGGTGGGCGGTGGGCGGTGGAGCGGTTGACCGGCGTCCCGGTTGACCGGTGGGGCGGCGGAGAGTGACGGGGCCGATTTGGCGAGGGGCGCGGGGGCGCGTACAGTAAATCCTCGAAGTTCCACCCATAGACCGCTGGTCGCCGCAGCTACCGTCGCAAGACGGACGCCGCAGCCGAAGGTCCCGCCACAAACGGGCGACCTGCGCAGGGCGAAACGGACCGTGATCTATCGGCATGTTCTGCATGCCGTCTGTCGCCCCGTGCCCTGTGCCGGGGCGTTTTTTCGTGTGCGGACCCTCTCGACCAGTGGCTGAAGTATCGAGCACTGAGAGAGGAGGGACATGGCGGACAAGCCGGTCCGGGCCGACAAGGCCACGGCCGTCGTCGAGCTGACGGACAACTTCCGTGACTCTGCGGCCACCGTGTTGACCGAATACCGCGGCCTCACCGTCAAGCAGCTCACCGAGCTGCGACGGTCGCTCGGCCAGCAGGCCAAGTACACCGTCGCCAAGAACACGCTCGCGAAGCGTGCTGCTGGCGACGCGGGCATCGAGGGCCTCGACGACGCGCTGTTCACCGGTCCTACCGCGCTCGCTTTCGTGAACGGTGACGTGGTTGACGCGGCCAAGGCGCTTCGTGCCTTCGCCAAGGCCAACCCCGTCCTGGTCATCAAGGGCGGCGTTTTCGAGGGCAAGGCCATCACGGCCGAGGACGTCAACAAGCTTGCCGACCTCGAGCCCCGTGAGGTTCTGCTGGCCAAGCTGGCCGGCGCCATGAAGGGCAACCTGAGCAAGGCCGCGGCCACGTTCCAGGCTCCGCTCTCCCAGGCCGTGCGCCTGGTGGACGCCCTGCGTGACAAGCGCGAGAAGGACGGTTCCGCCGAGGCCGCCTGACGGCCTCGCGAACCGAGCAACGTTCTACATCAGAAGCTAGGAAAGGTTGCCAATCATGGCGAAGATCAGCACCGAGGACCTGCTCGAGGCGTTCAAGGAAATGACCCTGATCGAGCTCTCCGAGTTCGTGAAGACCTTCGAGGACGTCTTCGACGTCAAGGCTGCCGCTCCGGTCGCCGTCGCCGGCCCGGCCGGCCCGGCCGCCGTCGAGGCTGCCGTGGAGCAGGACTCCTTCGACGTCGTCCTCGAGGGCGACGGTGGCAAGAAGATCCAGGTCATCAAGGTCGTGCGTGAGCTGACCGGCCTGGGCCTCAAGGAGGCCAAGGACGCCGTCGAGAGCGCCCCCAAGGCGATCCTCGAGGGTGTCAACAAGGAGAAGGCCGAGGCCGCCAAGGCCAAGCTCGAGGGCGAGGGCGCGAAGGTCACCCTCAAGTGATCTAACGCTCTACAGCGTTCTCTGTCGATGGCGGGGGTCCGTAACGGATCTCCGCCATCGTCGTTTTCTCTGGTGTCCCCGCAGGTCAACGAGGAGTGCACAAAGCTCCCGACAAAGCCTGCCAAAGCTGGCGATTCATCAGCTAGGGTCCCTTTGGTGCGCCGGCCGGATGACCGGGCGTGTCCGACCCGCGGCACAGCCCTTGACTGTGTGTCCCCTGACAGGCACGCTGACATCAGCAAGTTTCCGCGCTTGCGACAGCCGCCCTGTGGGTATTCGGGGGTTTGACTCCCGGCGTCCACAGACCGGCACCCGAGGAGAGTTGCCGCGTTTCTGAGCGGCCCCGGCCGCGGTGTTGACCATGGAAGTCCAGGTCAGCAGGGTCGGGGACACGTTCCGCAGGCCACCTCGAGTGTGGGCTGGACAGCGGTTAGCCGAGCGGCTACACTGCTAGTTTGCGCTGCCTTCTGTCTTGACGCCTGTCCGGAAATCCACGTGCGTGGATTCCGTTGGGTGTCTTTTGGAGTGCACGCAGACCAGTTGCATCAGCAACTCAGCCGCATAGCAGCACCGGTCCTCGGAAGGACGCATCTTGGCAGCTTCCCGCCCTGCGAAGACCAGCCGTACGTCGAGCGCTTACGCACCCCGCCGGGTCTCTTTCGGCCGGATCACCGAGCAGCTAGAGGTCCCCAACCTCCTCGCCCTCCAGACGGACTCCTTCGACTGGCTGGTCGGCAACGAGGCTTGGCAGGCACGGACGACGGACGACCCGCACGCCCACTCGGGCCTCGCAGAGATCCTCGAAGAGATCAGTCCCATTGAGGACTTCTCCGGCACCATGTCGCTGTCCTTCTCAGCTCCCCGATTCGACGAGGTCAAGGCCTCGATCGAGGAGTGCAAGGAGAAGGACCTGACCTACTGTGCCCCGCTGTTCGTGACCGCGGAGTTCACCAACAACACCACTGGCGAGATCAAGAGCCAGACCGTGTTCATGGGTGACTTCCCGATGATGACCCCCAAGGGGACGTTCGTCATCAACGGCACCGAGCGGGTCGTGGTGAGCCAGCTCGTCCGTTCGCCGGGCGTGTACTTCACCAAGGAGCCGGACAAGACCTCCGACCGCGACCTCACCAGCGTCAAGGTCATCCCGAGCCGGGGTGCCTGGCTGGAGTTCGACATCGACAAGCGCGACACCGTCGGTGTCCGCATCGACCGCAAGCGCCGGCAGGCCGTCACCGTCCTGCTCAAGGCGATCGGCTGGTCCGCCGACCAGATCCGTGAGCGGTTCGGCTGGTCCGAGCTGCTGATGACGACGCTGGAGAAGGACCACATCGCCGGGCAGGACGAGGCCCTGCTCGACATCTACCGCAAGCTGCGGCCGGGTGAGCCCCCGACCCGGGAGAACGCGCAGACCCTGCTCGACAACCTCTTCTTCAACCCGAAGCGGTATGACGTCGCCAAGGTCGGCCGGTACAAGTTCAACAAGAAGCTCGAGATCGACGTCCCGATCGTCCGGGGCACGCTGACCGAGGAAGACGTCGTCAAGACCGTGGACTACCTCTGCCGGCTGCACGCCGGTGAGGAGGGCTACGAGGCCGACGACATCGACCACTTCGGCAACCGTCGCCTGCGCACCGTCGGCGAGCTCATCCAGAACCAGGTCCGCGTCGGCCTGTCCCGGATGGAGCGCGTCGTCCGCGAGCGGATGACGACCCAGGACGTCGAGGCGATCACGCCGCAGACCCTGATCAACATCCGCCCGGTGGTGGCGGCGATCAAGGAGTTCTTCGGTACGTCGCAGCTGTCGCAGTTCATGGACCAGACCAACCCGCTGGCGGGCCTGACCCACCGGCGCCGGCTGAGCGCGCTCGGCCCCGGTGGTCTGAGCCGTGAGCGGGCCGGCTTCGAGGTCCGTGACGTGCACCCGTCGCACTACGGCCGGATGTGCCCGATCGAGACGCCCGAGGGCCCGAACATCGGCCTGATCGGCGCGCTCTCGACGTTCGCGCGGGTCAACCCGTTCGGCTTCATCGAGACCCCGTACCGCAAGGTCGAGGCCGGTGTCGTCACCGACGAGGTGCACTACCTCACGGCGGACGAGGAAGACCGGTACATCAAGGCGCAGGCGAACGCCGTGCTCTCCAGCGACAACACGTTCGCCCAGGACCGCGTCCTGGTCCGCCGTAAGGGCGGTGAGGTCGACTACGTGCCCGGCACCGAGGTCGACTACATGGACGTGTCGCCGCGGCAGATGACCTCGGTCGCCACCGCGATGATCCCGTTCCTCGAGCACGACGACGCCAACCGCGCCCTCATGGGCGCGAACATGCAGCGTCAGGCCGTGCCGCTGGTCAAGGCCGAGGCGCCGCTGGTCGGCACCGGCATGGAGTACCGCGCCGCGGTCGACGCCGGTGACGTGGTCGTCGCCGAGGTCGCCGGTGTGGTCGAGGACCTGTGCGCCGACTATGTGACGGTGCACCAGGACGACGGCCACCGCCGGACCTACCTGCTGCACAAGTTCCGCCGCTCGAACTCCGGCTCCTGCGTCAACCAGAAGCCGGTCGTCTTCGAGGGTGACCGGGTCGAGGCCGGCCAGGTCATCGCCGACGGTCCGTGCACCGACGAGGGGGAGATGGCCCTGGGCCGTAACCTCCTGGTCGCGTTCATGTGCTGGGAGGGCCACAACTACGAGGACGCGATCATCCTGTCGCAGCGCCTCGTGCAGCAGGATGTGCTCACCTCGATCCACATCGAGGAGCACGAGGTCGACGCTCGTGACACCAAGCTGGGTCCGGAAGAGATCACCCGCGACATCCCGAACGTCAGCGAGGAGATGCTCGCCGACCTCGACGAGCGCGGCATCATCCGGATCGGCGCCGAGGTCGTCCCCGGCGACATCCTGGTCGGCAAGGTCACGCCCAAGGGTGAGACCGAGCTGACCCCGGAGGAGCGCCTGCTCCGCGCGATCTTCGGTGAGAAGGCCCGGGAGGTCCGGGACACCTCGCTGAAGGTTCCGCACGGCGAGACCGGCACGGTCATCGGCGTCCGGACGTTCTCCCGCGAGGACGGCGACGAACTGCCCCCCGGCGTCAACGAGCTGGTCCGGGTCTACGTCGCCCAGAAGCGGAAGATCCAGGACGGTGACAAGCTCGCCGGCCGGCACGGCAACAAGGGCGTCATCTCCAAGATCCTTCCGGTCGAGGACATGCCGTTCCTCGAGGACGGCACCCCGGTCGACATCGTGCTCAACCCGCTCGGTGTCCCGTCGCGTATGAACATCGGCCAGGTTCTGGAGACCCACCTCGGGTGGATCGCCAAGACCGGTTGGTCGGTCGAGGGCGACGACGAGGAGTGGAAGCGCCAGCTCCGCTCGATCGAGGCGCACGAGTCCGTGGCCGACAGCAACGTCGCGACCCCGGTCTTCGACGGTGCCCAGGAAGAGGAGATCAAGGGCCTGCTCGAGTCGACCCTGGTCAACCGGGACGGCAAGCGGCTGGTCAACGGCGACGGCAAGGCGCAGCTGTTCGACGGCCGCTCCGGCGAGCCGCTGCCGGACCCGATCTCGGTCGGGTACGTCTACATCCTCAAGCTGAACCACCTGGTCGACGACAAGATCCACGCTCGGTCGACCGGCCCGTACTCGATGATCACGCAGCAGCCGCTGGGTGGTAAGGCGCAGTTCGGTGGCCAGCGGTTCGGCGAGATGGAGTGCTGGGCGATGCAGGCCTACGGAGCGGCGTACGCCCTCCAGGAACTGCTCACCATCAAGTCCGACGACGTCCTGGGCCGAGTGAAGGTCTACGAGGCCATCGTCAAGGGCGAGAACATCCCGGAGCCGGGAATCCCGGAGTCGTTCAAGGTGCTTCTCAAGGAGCTCCAGTCGCTGTGCCTGAACGTTGAGGTGCTTTCCAGCGACGGCGTGGCGCTCGAGATGCGCGAGACCGACGACGAGGTCTTCCGGGCCGCGGAGGAACTCGGCATCGACCTGTCGCGGCGCCCGAACGAGGGCGTCAGCAGCGTCGAAGAGATCTGACGGTCAGCGTCCCCGGCCTCCACGTGAGGCCGGGGACGCTCCCGCCGGCCTTGAATTCACCCGAGCAACGAAACACGAGGGATAGTCCAAGTGCTCGACGTCAACTTCTTCGACGAGTTGCGCATCGGCCTGGCTACCGCTGACGACATCCGGCAGTGGTCGCACGGCGAGGTCAAGAAGCCCGAGACGATCAACTACCGCACCCTCAAGCCCGAGAAGGACGGACTCTTCTGCGAGAAGATCTTCGGTCCGCAGCGGGACTGGGAGTGCTACTGCGGTAAGTACAAGCGCGTCCGGTTCAAGGGCATCATCTGTGAGCGGTGCGGTGTCGAGGTGACCCGCTCCAAGGTCCGGCGTGAGCGCATGGGCCACATCGAGCTGGCCGCCTCGGTCACGCACATCTGGTACTTCAAGGGTGTGCCGAGCCGCCTGGGCTACCTGCTCGACCTGGCGCCCAAGGACCTCGAAAAGATCATCTACTTCGCCTCGTACGTGATCACGAGCGTGGACGCCGAGTCGCGTCACCGCGACATGTCCACCATCGAGAACGAGATCTTCGCGGAGAAGCGGCAGTCCGAGAACGGCCGCGACTCGGAGATCGAGAAGCGGGCCGCCAAGCTCGAGCAGGACCTGGCCGAGCTCGAGGCCGAGGGCGCCAAGGCCGACGTGCGCCGCAAGGTCAAGGAGGCCGGCGAGCGCGAGATGCGCCAGATCCGCGACAAGGCGCAGCGCGAGATCGACCGCCTGGACGAGGTGCTCGACACCTTCCGCAAGCTCGACTCGAAGCAGCTGGTCACCGACGAGCTGCTCTACCGCGAGCTGCGCGACCGCTTCGGTGAGTACTTCACCGGTGGTATGGGTGCCGAGGCGATCAAGGCCCTGCTCGAGAACATGGACCTGGACGCCGAGGCGGAGAACCTCCGGGAGATCATCCGTACCGGTAAGGGCCAGCGGAAGATCCGGGCGCTCAAGCGGCTCAAGGTCGTGGCGGCGTTCCTGAACACCCGCAACTCGCCGCTCGGCATGGTCCTGGACTGCGTCCCGGTCATCCCGCCGGACCTGCGCCCGATGGTGCAGCTCGACGGTGGCCGCTTCGCCACGTCCGACCTGAACGACCTGTACCGCCGCGTGATCAACCGGAACAACCGCCTCAAGCGGCTGATCGACCTCGGCGCGCCCGAGATCATCGTCAACAACGAGAAGCGGATGCTCCAGGAGGCCGTCGACGCGCTGTTCGACAACGGCCGTCGTGGCCGGCCGGTCACCGGTCCGGGTAACCGCCCGCTGAAGTCGCTCTCCGACATGCTCAAGGGCAAGCAGGGCCGGTTCCGTCAGAACCTGCTCGGCAAGCGCGTGGACTACTCCGGCCGTTCCGTCATCGTCGTCGGCCCGCGGCTCAAGCTGCACCAGTGCGGCCTGCCGAAGCAGATGGCGCTGGAGCTGTTCAAGCCGTTCGTGATGAAGCGCCTGGTGGACCTGAACCACGCGCAGAACATCAAGTCGGCCAAGCGGATGGTCGAGCGTCAGCGCCCGGTCGTCTGGGACGTGCTGGAAGAGGTCATCAGCGAGCACCCGGTGCTGCTGAACCGCGCGCCGACCCTGCACCGCCTCGGCATCCAGGCCTTCGAGCCGCAGCTGGTCGAGGGCAAGGCGATCCAGATCCACCCGCTCGTCTGCACCGCGTTCAACGCGGACTTCGACGGTGACCAGATGGCGGTGCACGTGCCGCTGTCGTCCGAGGCGCAGGCCGAGGCCCGGATCCTGATGCTGTCGTCGAACAACATCCTGAAGCCGGCCGACGGCAAGCCCGTCACCATGCCGACCCAGGACATGGTCATCGGCCTCTACTACCTGACGCACGAGACCGTCGGTGCCAAGGGCGAGGGCCGGGTCTTCAGCTCGGACGCCGAGGCGCGGATGGCGTTCGACAACGGTGAGCTGCACCTGCAGGCGAAGGTCAAGATTCGTCTTCAGGAGATCATCGGGGTCGACAACGGTGTGAAGGGCGAGGCCTGGGTCGCGCCGGAGGACTGGACCGAGGGCTCGAAGGCCCTGGTCGAGACCACTCTGGGCCGGGTCATCTTCAACGAGACCCTGCCGCCGGGGTACCGGTACGTCAACTACGAGATCCGCAAGGGTCAGCTGTCGGCGATCGTCAACGACCTCGCCGAGCGCTTCCCCAAGGTCGCCCTGGCCGCGACCCTGGACGCGCTCAAGGAGGCCGGCTTCCACTGGGCCACCTGGTCCGGTGTGACGATCGGTATGGGCGACGTCATCGGTCCCCCGCGCAAGCCGGAGATCCTGGCCCGCTACCAGGTCGAGGCCGACCGGATCGACAAGCAGTACCAGCGTGGTCTGATGACCGCCGAGGAGCGTCGCGGCGAGCTCATCGAGATCTGGACCAAGGCGACCAACGAGATCTCCAAGGAGATGGAGACCGCGCTGCCGCAGGAGAACCCGCTCTGGGTCATGATCAACTCCGGCGCCCGCGGTAACCTCCTCCAGCTCCGGCAGATCGCCGCGATCCGTGGTCTGGTGGCCAACCCCAAGGGTGAGATCATCCCGCGGCCGATCACCTCGTCGTACCGCGAGGGCCTGACCGTGCTGGAGTACTTCATCTCCACGCACGGTGCCCGTAAGGGTCTGGCCGACACCGCGCTGCGTACCGCCGACTCGGGTTACCTGACCCGTCGTCTGGTGGACGTCTCGCAGGACGTCATCATCCGCGAGGAGGACTGCGGCACCGACCGCGCCATCCCGATGGCGGTCGGCGAGCGCGAGGCGGACGGCACCCTCATCGTGCACACGCACTCCGAGACCGGAGCGCACGCCCGCACGCTGGCGGACGACATCACCGACTCGGCCGGAAACCTGGTCGTGGCGCGTGGTACCGACCTCAACTCGATCCTGGTCGACAAGCTGGTCGCCGCGGGCGTGGAGAACGTCCGGGTGCGCAGCGTGCTCACCTGCGAGTCGAAGCTGGGCGTCTGCGCGGCCTGCTACGGCCGTTCGTTGCCGACCGGTAAGTCGGTCGACATCGGCGAGGCGGTCGGCATCATCGCGGCCCAGTCCATCGGTGAGCCGGGTACCCAGCTGACGATGCGTACCTTCCACACCGGTGGTGTCGCGGGTGAGGACATCACCCAGGGTCTGCCGCGTGTGCAGGAGATCTTCGAGGCCCGCGTGCCGAAGGGTAAGGCGCCCATCGCCGACACCCCCGGCCGCATCCGCATCGAGGACGGCGAGCGTTCGCGGAAGATCATCGTCGTTCCGGACGACGGCAGCGACGAGATCGTGTACGACAAGATCTCGAAGCGCGTCAAGCTCCGGGCGCACGACGGCGACCACGTGCAGGTCGGCGAGAAGCTCACCGAGGGCACCATCGACCCGCACGAGCTGCTGCGCATCATGGGCCCGCGCGCGGTCCAGGTCCACCTGACCAGTGAGGTCCAGGAGGTCTACCGCTCGCAGGGTGTGCTCATCCACGACAAGCACATCGAGATCATCATCCGCCAGATGCTCAAGCGGGTGACGGTCATCGACTCCGGCGCGACCGAGTTCCTGCCGGGCGTGCTGGTCGACCGGGCGCTCTTCGAGTCGGAGAACCGCCGGCTCGTGGGCGAGGGTGGCGAGCCCGCCGCGGGTCGTCCGGTGCTGATGGGTATCACCAAGGCCTCGCTGGCCACCGACTCCTGGCTCTCGGCGGCCTCCTTCCAGGAGACCACCCGGGTGCTCACCGACGCGGCGATCAACTCGCGCAGCGACTCGCTGGTGGGCCTCAAGGAGAACGTCATCATCGGCAAGCTCATCCCGGCCGGTACCGGTATCTCCAAGTACCGCAACATCCGGGTCGAGCCGACCGAGGAGGCCAAGGCGAAGGTGTACTCGATGACCGGGTACCCGGAGACCGACTACGGCTTCGGGCCGGCCAGCGGGCAGGCTGTGCCGCTGGACGACTTCGACTTCGGGTCGTACCGCTAGAAGGTCGTAAGTAGTAGATGAGGCCGGGGTGGTCGCGCTGAGCGCGACCACCCCGTCGCCGTTTCTAAGATGGTCGGGTGACCACATCTGCCGTGCCCACCCGGCACCCCCTGGATCCGGAGCCGGCGCCGCTCACGAAGGCCCGGGCGGTCTTCGCGCTCGGCCTGATCGGCCTGCTGACCGGCCCGCTGGTCGGCGGGGTCATCCCGGCCACCCTGGCGCTGCTGATGGCCCGGCAGACGCACCGTCAGGCGTACGCCGCGGGTGGCTACCTGACCGGCGGCGCGTGGATCGAGCGGGGCCGCCGGCTGGCCTGGATCGGACTGGTGCTCGCGGCGACCTCGCTGGTGGTGGCGGTGATCGCCGGGCTGCTGCACCTGGCCACGGTGCCCGGTGGGCAGGACTTCGCGCCCGGCACGGACTGAGCCTGGGTGCGCGCCGGCTCGTACGGGTGACATGCTTCTCTGCATGACGCAGCCCCCTCCCTACGGCCCCCCGTCCCCGCAGTACGGCCCGCCGATGGTGGCGCCGCCCTCGGCCGGGTGGGAGCTGGACCGGGTGGACCGGCTCGCCGGGACCGACTTCGGCCTGGCACAGCTGCGTGTCGTGCCGATCACGTCGGGTCTCGCCATCGGCGGCCTGATCGCCGGGATCGGTGCGATCCTCGTCGCTTTCCTGGTCCTCTGCTTCGGGCTGGCCGGCTCGGGATCGAGCTGGGGAGCGCTGGTCGCCGGGGCTTTCACGCTCCTGGCGATGCTGGCCGGCGGGGGAGCGGTGGCCGCCGGGCTGATCGCGATGCGGCAGATCCGGCGCTCGGCCGCGCCGGGCCGGGTGCACTTCACCGGCCGGGGAGTGGCGATGGGCGCGGTGATCTGCGGCGCCGTGGGTGGGGGAATATCACTCGTCGGGTTGTTGCTGGGATTACTGTTGCGGGCCTGAGGAGGCGGCGGATCCGGCACCGCACGGATGCCGCGTCGGAGCACCCGGTACACTGGTATACGGAGATGTCCATCGTAGGATCCTGGGTTCATTTTGACCTGGGTGCTTAGGGTGGGTACTCTTTCCCCTCGTGCCCGGGCTCGCCCGGGCAACTCGTGCGTGCACCCGAATCGGACGGTACGACGGGTATTGCGGCACGACGGGCAGGGCTCGGTGAGAGCTCGTGTCCCGACAATGACAAGACCCGGTGCGCGTGGTCAAACGCGCGGCGGGACCGTGAGCCGGACGACACGCCCGACCGCGGGTGCGGGACACTCCCCTCGGGGAGCGGCCCGCGCACAGAGGCAGAAACACACGGTGCGGCCGTACAACAGGAAGCGGCCGAAGGGAGCGGAGAAACCCGGTGCCCACGATCCAGCAGCTGGTCCGAAAGGGCCGCCAGGCGAAGACGAGTAAGACGAAGACGCCGGCGCTGAAGGGAAGTCCTCAGCGGCGCGGCGTGTGCACGCGCGTGTACACCACCACCCCCAAGAAGCCCAACTCCGCGCTGCGCAAGGTCGCTCGTGTGAAGCTGAGCAGCCAGATCGAGGTGACGGCGTACATCCCGGGCGTCGGCCACAACCTGCAGGAGCACTCCATCGTGCTCGTGCGTGGCGGTCGTGTTAAGGACCTGCCGGGCGTCCGCTACAAGATCGTTCGTGGTTCGCTGGACACCCAGGGTGTCCGCAACCGCAAGCAGGCCCGCAGCCGTTACGGCGCGAAGAAGGAGAAGAGCTGATATGCCGCGTAAGGGACCCGCTCCGCGCCACCCTGTGGTCGCAGACCCGGTGTACAACTCCCCGCTGGTGACTCAGCTGGTCAACAAGATCCTGGTCGGCGGTAAGCGTCAGCTCGCCGAGCGCATCGTGTACGGCGCCCTCGAGGGTGCCCGCGACAAGAGCGGTGGCACCGACCCGGTGGTCATCCTCAAGCGCGCGATGGACAACGTGAAGCCGACCCTCGAGGTCCGCAGCCGCCGCGTCGGTGGCGCGACCTACCAGGTTCCGGTCGAGGTCCGCACCCCGCGCCAGACCACCCTGGGTCTGCGCTGGCTGGTCCAGTACTCCAAGGCCCGCCGCGAGAAGACCATGATCGACCGCCTGCAGAACGAGCTGCTCGACGCCAGCAACGGCCTCGGTGCGGCCGTGAAGCGGCGTGAGGACACCCACAAGATGGCGGAGTCCAACAAGGCCTTCGCGCACTACCGCTGGTAAGACCCTGCTGAGGCCCGGCTCTTCCGCCGGGCCATTGGCAGTCGTACCGGTCCACGAGACAGACGACGAAGAAAAGTAGGGATGGAAGTGGCCGCCGCAGACGCGCTCGCCAAGGTTCGCAACATCGGCATCATGGCGCACATCGACGCTGGTAAGACCACGACGACCGAGCGGATCCTGTTCTACACCGGCATCACGTACAAGATCGGTGAAGTCCACGAGGGCGCCGCCGTCATGGACTGGATGGAGCAGGAGCAGGAACGCGGTATCACCATCACCTCCGCCGCCACGAAGTGCGAGTGGAAGGGCTACACGATTCAGATCATCGACACGCCCGGCCACGTCGACTTCACGGTCGAGGTCGAGCGGTCGCTGCGCGTGCTCGACGGTGCGGTCGCGGTGTATGACGGTGTGGCCGGCGTAGAGCCCCAGACCGAGAACGTGTGGCGCCAGGCGGACAAGTACAACGTCCCCCGGATGTGCTTCGTCAACAAGCTCGACCGGACCGGCGCGGACTTCTTCCGCTGCGTGCAGATGATGATCGACCGGCTCAACGCCACGCCGCTCGTCCTGCAGATCCCGATCGGGCTCGAGGGCGACCACATCGGCGTCGTCGACCTGATCAACATGAAGGCGCTCACCTGGCGCGGGGAGACCCAGAAGGGTGAGGACTACGCGATCGAGGAGATCCCGGCCGACCTGGTCGACTCCGCGAACGAGTGGCGCGAGAAGCTCGTCGAGACCCTGGCCGACGTCGACGACGCAGTCATGGAGAAGTACCTCGAGGGCGAAGAGGTCTCGGTCGACGAGATCAAGGCCGCCGTCCGGCGCGCCACGATCGCCAGCAAGGCCAACCCGGTCCTGTGCGGCTCGGCGTTCAAGAACAAGGGCGTTCAGCCCATGCTCGACGCCGTCGTCGACTACCTCCCGTCGCCGCTGGACATCCCGGCGATCGAGGGCACCGCGACCGACGGCGAGACGCCGATGCTGCGGAAGCCGTCGAACGACGAGCCCTTCTCCGGCCTGGCCTTCAAGATCCAGACGGACAAGCACCTCGGCAAGCTGACCTACGTCCGGGTCTACTCCGGCACGCTCGACTCCGGTTCCCAGGTGGTCAACTCCACCAAGGACCGCAAGGAGCGGATCGGCAAGATCTACCAGATGCACGCGAACAAGCGTGAGGAGCGCGCCACCGCGCAGGCCGGCGACATCATCGCCGTCCAGGGTCTCAAGCAGACCACCACCGGTGACACGCTCAGCGACCCGGCGAACCCGGTCATCCTGGAGTCGATGACCTTCCCGGAGCCGGTCATCCAGGTCGCCATCGAGCCGAAGACCAAGTCGGACCAGGAGAAGCTGGGCACCGCGATCCAGCGCCTGGCCGAGGAGGACCCGACCTTCCGCGTCTTCAACGACGAGGAGACCGGCCAGACGATCATCGCCGGCATGGGCGAGCTCCACCTGGACATCCTGGTGGACCGCATGCGCCGCGAGTTCAACGTCGAGGCCAACATCGGCAAGCCGCAGGTGGCGTACCGCGAGACGATCCGCGGCAGCGTGGAGAAGCACACGTACGTCCACAAGAAGCAGACCGGTGGCTCGGGCCAGTACGCGAAGGTCGTCGTCAACGTCGAGCCGCTGTCGCTCGAGGCGGACGGCCCCACGTACGAGTTCGTGAACGCGGTGACCGGCGGTCGCATCCCCAAGGAGTTCATCCCCTCGGTGGACGCGGGCGCGCAGGACTCCCTGCAGTACGGCGTTCTCGCCGGCTACCCGCTGGTCGGCGTCAAGTTCACGCTGGTCGACGGTCAGTACCACGAGGTCGACTCGTCCGAGATGGCGTTCAAGATCGCCGGCTCGATGGCGATGAAGGAGGTCGCCCGCAAGGCCGACCCCGCGCTGCTCGAGCCGATGATGTCCGTCGAGGTCACCACGCCCGAGGACAACATGGGCGACGTCATCGGCGACCTCAACTCCCGCCGCGGCCTGATCCAGTCGATGGAGGAGCGCTCCGGCGCCCGCGTCGTCAAGGCTCTGGTGCCGCTCTCCGAGATGTTCGGCTACGTCGGCGACCTGCGGTCGAAGACTGCGGGCCGAGCCAGCTACAGCATGCAGTTCGACTCCTACGCCGAGGTTCCCGCGAACGTGGCTAAGGAGATCATCGCTAAGGCCACCGGCGCCTGACGCGTTGAGGCACGTGCGGCCCGTCGAGGGCCGCACGTGCACGAGCAGTCGACAGAGTCCTGAGCGCCTTATCGGCGTGCCGGGCGAAAAGTAATGATCAGTCCACAGGAGGACACCAGTGGCGAAGGCGAAGTTCGAGCGGACTAAGCCGCACGTCAACATCGGCACCATTGGTCACATCGACCACGGTAAGACGACGCTGACTGCGGCCATCACGAAGGTCCTGCACGACGAGTTCCCGGACCTGAACCCCTACACCCCGTTCGACGAGATCGACAAGGCGCCGGAGGAGAAGGCCCGCGGCATCACGATCTCGATCGCGCACGTCGAGTACCAGACCGCGGCGCGTCACTACGCGCACGTGGACTGCCCCGGCCACGCCGACTACATCAAGAACATGATCACGGGTGCGGCGCAGATGGACGGCGCGATCCTGGTCGTGGCGGCCACCGACGGCCCGATGCCGCAGACCAAGGAGCACGTCCTCCTGGCCCGCCAGGTCGGTGTTCCGTACATCGTCGTCGCCCTGAACAAGAGCGACATGGTCGAGGACGAGGAGCTCCTGGAGCTCGTCGAGCTCGAGGTCCGCGAGCTGCTCAGCACCTACGAGTTCCCGGGCGACGACCTGCCGGTCGTGCGCGTCTCGGCGCTCAAGGCGCTCGAGGGCGACCCGGAGTGGACCGGCAAGCTCATGGAGCTGATGAACGCGGTCGACACCGCGATCCCGCAGCCCGAGCGTGAGACCGAGAAGCCGTTCCTCATGCCGATCGAGGACGTCTTCACGATCACCGGTCGTGGCACCGTGGTGACCGGTCGCGCCGAGCGTGGCATCCTCAAGCCGAACGAGGAGGTCGAGATCGTCGGTATCCGCGAGAAGTCGACCAAGACCGTCTGCACCGGCATCGAGATGTTCCGCAAGCTGCTCGACGAGGCCCGCGCGGGTGAGAACGTCGGCCTGCTGCTCCGCGGCATCAAGCGCGAGGACGTCGAGCGCGGCATGGTCGTCGTGAAGCCCGGCACCAGCACTCCGCACACGGAGTTCGAGGGCCAGGTCTACATCCTCTCGAAGGAGGAGGGTGGCCGGCACACGCCGTTCTTCCAGAACTACCGGCCGCAGTTCTACTTCCGCACCACGGACGTCACCGGCGTCGTCACGCTGCCCGAGGGCACCGAGATGGTCATGCCCGGCGACTCCACCTCGATGGCCGTGAAGCTGATCCAGCCGATCGCCATGGAGCAGGGCCTGAAGTTCGCGATCCGTGAGGGTGGCCGCACCGTCGGCGCCGGAACGGTCACGAAGATCACCAACTGATGCGAGAGAGGGCTGCTCACTGCGGTGAGTGACCCTCGTCGGTGACCCCGATTAGCAATGCTGGAGTCTATCCGGCATACTAGTCAGGTTGCGTCCGCGCGGGGTGGATAGCTGTTCGTTCAGCTATCCACCCTCGCCGGGTGTCCGGGTGTGTTTTCTTTGCCGCCCGGCGCCCCAGATCCCCGCGATCGCTGCCGCCCCGGATCCACTCGGAGGCGGAGGCCGGAAGCTGAATGCCCAGCATTCTGCGACGAGGCGCGACACGCCCGACCGCGGGGGTCGGACAACGCAGGATCAACGGTCCTGCGGGCATGCGAAGGCCACCGCCTTCGCACGTAGCGGCATCGAGAGAAGGAAACAGAAGCCACCATGGCGGGACAGAAGATCCGCATCCGGCTCAAGGCCTACGACCACGAGGTCGTCGACTCCTCGGCACGGAAGATCGTCGAGACGGTGACGCGTACCGGGGCGCAGGTCGCAGGGCCGGTGCCGCTGCCCACGGAGATCAACCGTTTCTGCGTGATCCGTTCGCCGCACAAGTACAAGGACTCGCGCGAGCACTTCGAGATGCGCACGCACAAGCGTCTGATCGACATCATCGACCCGACTCCGAAGACGGTCGACTCGCTCATGCGCCTCGACCTGCCGGCTGGCGTCGACATCGAGATCAAGCTGTAGGGATCCGGACAATGGACAGGCAAGTGAAGGGGATCCTGGGCGCCAAGCTCGGCATGACCCAGGTCTGGGACAACAACAAGGTCGTCCCGGTGACCGTGGTTCAGGCCGGCCCGTGCGTCGTGACCCAGGTCCGTACTGACGAGAAGGACGGCTACGCGGCTGTCCAGTTGGCCTACGGCGCCGTTGACCCTCGTAAGGTCAACAAGCCCGAGAGCGGCCACTACGCGAAGGCCGGTGTGTCGCCGCGGCGTCACCTCGTCGAGCTGCGCACCACCGACGCCGGTGAGTACGAGCTCGGCCAGGAGGTCACCGTCGAGGCGTTCGCCGCCGGTGCCTCGATCGACGTCACCGGCAAGACCAAGGGTAAGGGCTACGCCGGTGTCATGAAGCGGCACGGCTTCCACGGTCTGCGTGCCAGCCACGGTGTCGAGCGCAAGCACCGCTCGCCCGGTTCGATCGGCGCCTGCGCGACCCCCGGTCGCGTCTTCAAGGGCGTCAAGATGGCCG
Organism: Actinoplanes sp. NPDC051851; assembly: GCF_040681165.1. Taxonomy (NCBI): domain Bacteria; kingdom Bacillati; phylum Actinomycetota; class Actinomycetes; order Micromonosporales; family Micromonosporaceae; genus Actinoplanes; species Actinoplanes sp. NPDC051851. The sequence goes on from NZ_JBFAYF010000006.1 coordinate 54,177, forward strand.
GTCGCATGGGCGGTAAGCGCTACACCGTGCAGAACCTGGTCATCCAGGCGGTCGACACCGAGCGCAACCTGATCCTGGTCCGCGGCGCGGTGCCCGGTCCCAAGGGCGCGCTCATCCTGGTCCGTACCGCGGCGAAGAAGAAGGGCGGTGCCAAGTGAGCTCGGTTGACGTGATCAACACTGAGGGCGCGAAGGCCGGTTCCGTCGAGCTTCCCGGCAACGTCTTCGACGTGCAGGCGAACATCCCGCTGATGCACCAGGTCGTGGTGGCGCAGCTGGCCGCGGCCCGGCAGGGTACCGCCAAGGCGAAGACCCGTGGCGAGGTCGCCGGCGGCGGCAAGAAGCCTTACAAGCAGAAGGGCACCGGCCGGGCTCGTCAGGGCTCGATCCGCGCGCCGCAGTTCACCGGCGGTGGCGTCGTGCACGGTCCCGTGCCGCGCGACTACAGCCAGCGGACCCCCAAGAAGATGAAGGCCGCCGCTCTGCGTGGCGCCCTCTCCGACCGGGCCCGTGACGGCCGCCTGTTCGTCGTCGAGTCCTTCGTCTCCGGCGACAAGCCGTCGACCAAGGCCGCCGTCGCGACGCTGCGCAAGGTCGCCCAGACCACCAAGGTGCTGGTCGTCCTGGACAGCCAGGACGAGCTGAACTGGGTGTCGCTGCGCAACGAGCCGACCGTGCACCTCATCGAGGCCGGCCAGCTCAACACGTACGACGTGCTGGTCGCCGACGAGGTGGTCTTCACCAAGGTCGCGCTCGACGAGTTCCTCGGCGGGTCCGCGAAGTCCGAGGAGGGCGACAAGTGAGCACGATCGCCGACCCGCGCGACATCATCGTCGCCCCGGTGGTCTCCGAGAAGAGCTACAGCGTTCTCGACCAGAACTGGTACACGTTCCTCGTCCACCCGGACGCGAACAAGACCGAGATCAAGATCGCGATCCAGCAGATCTTCAATGTCCGCGTGCTGACGGTGAACACCATCAACCGCCAGGGCAAGCGCAAGCGCACCAAGACCGGTTTCGGTCAGCGCAAGGCGACCAAGCGCGCTCTGGTGAAGCTGGCTGACGGTGACCGTATCGAGGCCTTCGGCGGCCCGGTCAGCTAAGGGGTTGTGAAACATGGCTATCCGTAAGTACAAGCCGACCACGCCGGGCCGTCGCGGCTCGAGCGTCGCCGACTTCGCCGAGATCACCCGGTCGACGCCGGAGAAGTCTCTGCTGGTTCCGCTGCCCAAGAAGGGTGGTCGCAACGTCCACGGCCGCATCACCACGCGGCACCAGGGCGGTGGCCACAAGCGGCAGTACCGGCTCATCGACTTCAAGCGCAACGACAAGGACGGCGTGCCGGCCAAGGTCGCTCACATCGAGTACGACCCCAACCGCACCGCCCGCATCGCGCTGCTGCACTACGCCGACGGCGAGAAGCGCTACATCGTGGCGCCGAAGGACCTGAAGCAGGGTGACCGCGTCGAGTCCGGCGTCGGCGCCGACATCAAGCCGGGGAACAACCTTCCCCTGCGCAACATCCCGGTCGGTACGACGATCCACAACGTGGAGCTTCGTCCCGGCGGTGGCGCCAAGCTGGCCCGCTCGGCCGGCGTCGGCATCCAGCTCCTCGGTCGCGAGGGTGTGTACGCCACGCTGCGTATGCCCTCCGGCGAGATCCGTCGCGTCGACGTGCGCTGCCGCGCCACGGTCGGCGAGATCGGCAACGCCGAACAGTCGAACATCAACTGGGGCAAGGCTGGTCGTATGCGGTGGAAGGGCAAGCGCCCGACCGTCCGTGGTGTCGCCATGAACCCTGTCGACCACCCGCACGGTGGTGGTGAGGGTAAGACCTCCGGTGGTCGCCACCCGGTGAACCCGGCGGGTAAGCCTGAGGGCCGTACCCGTCGCAAGGGCCAGCCGAGCGACAAGCTGATCGTTCGCCGCCGCTACGCGACCCGCAAGCGCGGGTAACGGGAGTAGAAGATGCCTCGCAGCCTCAAGAAGGGCCCGTTCGTCGACGACCACCTGATCAAGAAGGTGGAAGTCCAGAACGAGAAGAACTCGAAGAACGTCATCAAGACCTGGTCGCGGCGCTCGACGATCATCCCCGACATGCTCGGGCACACGATCGCCGTGCACGACGGGCGCAAGCACGTCCCGGTGTTCATCACCGAGGCCATGGTCGGGCACAAGCTCGGCGAGTTCGCTCTGACCCGTACGTTCAAGGGTCACGAGAAGGACGACCGCAAGAGCCGTCGTCGCTAAGCAGATACACGGATTAGAGGATCAAGGAGCTACAGCGATGCCAGCAAAGGGCGACGCTCCGGTGCTTCCGGGCGCGCGGGCGATTGCGCGACACGTGCGCCTCTCGCCGACCAAGGCGCGCCGGGTGGTCAACCTCGTCCGCGGTCTGCCCGCGAAGGAGGCGCTGACCGTCCTGCAGTTCGCGCCGCAGGCCGCCAGCGAGCAGGTTTACAAGGTGCTTGCCAGCGCCGTGGCGAACGCGGAGAACAACGAGCGGCTCGACCCCGACGCACTCCTCGTGAGCGAGGCGTTCGTCGACGAGGGTCCCACGCTCAAGCGGTTCCGTCCGCGGGCGCAGGGCCGGGCGTACCGGATCCGCAAGCGCACGTGTCACATCACCATTGCGGTCGAGGCGGTCCAGGTGGCCCGCCCGGCGAAGAAGGCCGCGGCGAAGAAGGCCACCACGGCCGCTGAGCCCGCAGCCGCCGAGTCCCAGAGCACGGAGGGTGCCGAGTAATGGGTCAGAAGGTTCACCCCACCGGGTTCCGCCTCGGCATTTCCACCGACTGGAAGAGCCGCTGGTTCGCGGACAAGCTCTACAAGGACTACATCGGCGAGGACGTCAAGATCCGCCGCATGATGTCCAAGGGCCTCGAGCGCGCCGGCATCTCCAAGGTGGACATCGAGCGGACCCGTGACCGGGTTCGCGTCGACATCCACACCGCTCGGCCGGGCATCGTCATCGGCCGGAAGGGCCAGGAGGCCGACCGGATCCGCGGCGAGCTCGAGAAGCTCACCGGCAAGCAGGTCCAGCTGAACATCCTCGAGGTCAAGAGCCCCGAGTCGGACGCTCAGCTGGTCGCGCAGGGTGTCGCGGAGCAGCTGTCCTCCCGGGTCAGCTTCCGCCGCGCGATGCGTAAGGCCATGCAGTCGGCCATGAAGAACCCGATCTGCAAGGGCATCCGGGTGCAGGTCTCCGGCCGTCTCGGCGGCGCGGAGATGAGCCGCACGGAGTTCTACCGTGAGGGTCGCGTTCCGCTGCACACGCTGCGGGCCAACATCGAGTACGGCTTCTTCGAGGCCCGTACCACGTTCGGCCGCATCGGTGTGAAGGTCTGGATCTACAAGGGCGACGCCGTTCCGGGTCGCGAGGTCGTCACCGAGGCTCCGGCGCGTCCTCGCCGTGACCGGGCCGACCGTGCCGAGCGTCCGCGTCGTGGCCGTTCCGGTTCGTCCGGCACGACCGCGGGCGGCACCGAGGCCGGCCGGGCGGCTCAGGCCGCCGCGACCGCCGACAACACCGCCGCTGCTCCGGCTGCGGCCGAAAAGCAGCAGGAGGGCTGAGCCATGTTGATGCCGCGTAAGCCCCCGAAGGGCTTCCGCAAGCCGCACCACCCGGACCGCCACGGCGCGTCCAAGGGCGGCAACCGGGTCGTCTTCGGTGAGTTCGGTATCCAGGCGCTGGAGCCCGCGTACGTGACCAACCGGCAGATCGAGTCGGCGCGTATCGCGATGACCCGTCACATCAAGCGTGGCGGCAAGGTCTGGATCTCGATCTTCCCGGACCAGGCCCTGACGAAGAAGCCGGCCGAGACCCGCATGGGTTCCGGTAAGGGTTCTCCGGAGTGGTGGGTGGCGAACGTCAAGCCGGGTCGGATCCTCTTCGAGATGTCCTTCCCGAACGAGACGGTCGCGCGTGAGGCGATGCGCCGCGCGATCCACAAGCTCCCGATGAAGTGCCGCATCGTGACGCGCGAAGTGGGTGAAAGCTGATGGCAGCGGGCGTTAAGGCAGCCGAGCTGCGCGAACTCTCCGAGGAGGAGCTGGTCGCGAAGCTGCGGGAGGCCAAGGCGGAGCTGTTCAACCTTCGCGTGCAGCGCGCGACCGGGCAGCTCGACAATCACCGTCGACTGCAGGTCGTCCGCAAGGACATCGCGAAGATCTACACGATCATGCGTGAGCGTGAGCTTGGGCTCTCGGTCGCGCCGGATGAGGTGACGGCATGAGTGAGAACACCACCACCGCTCCGCGCGCGCAGCGCAAGGTGCGTGAGGGTCTCGTGGTCAGCGACAAGATGGACAAGACCGTCGTCGTCGAGGTCGAGGACCGCGTCAAGCACGCGCTGTACGGCAAGGTCATCCGTCGTACCCGCAAGCTGAAGGTGCACGACGAGGCCAACGCGGCCGGCGTCGGCGACCGGGTTTCGATCATGGAGACTCGTCCGCTCTCCGCCACCAAGCGGTGGCGGATCGTGGAGATCCTCGAAAAGGCCAAGTGAGTACGCTGGGGGGCTGGCTTCGGTCGGTCCCCCAGTGGCCCGTCAACCGCCCCGCCTCCCGCCCCTAATAAGGTCTGTGGGCAGGGCGCATGGTTCCGCCAAGCTTCGGTACGTCTCCGGAGAACTGGCAGACATAGGAGACAGACGTGATCCAGCAGGAGTCGCGACTGCGCGTCGCTGACAACACGGGTGCCCGGGAGATCCTGTGCATCCGGGTGCTCGGCGGCTCCGGTCGTCGTTACGCGAGCATCGGCGACGTCATCGTGGCCACGGTCAAGGACGCCATTCCGGGCGCCGGTGTGAAGAAGGGTGACGTCGTCAAGGCGGTCGTCGTCCGCACCGCCAAGGAGCGGCGTCGTCCGGATGGCTCGTACATCCGCTTCGACGAGAACGCCGCCGTCATCATCAAGGACGGTGGGGACCCCCGCGGTACCCGCATCTTCGGCCCGGTCGGGCGCGAGCTGCGCGACAAGCGGTTCATGAAGATCATCAGCCTGGCGCCGGAGGTGCTCTGACCGTGAAGATCAAGAAGGGCGACACGGTCGTCGTCATCGCCGGTAAGGACAAGGGCGCCAAGGGCAAGGTCATCGCGGCCTACCCGACGCGGGACAAGGTCCTGGTCGAGGGCGTCAACCGAGTCAAGAAGCACGAGCGGATCCGGACCACCCAGCGTGGTTCGAAGACCGGCGGCATCGTGACGCAGGAAGCCGCGATCCACATCTCCAACGTGCAGGTCCTGGACGACCAGGGCAAGCCGACCCGGATCGGCTACCGGATCGACGAGAACGGCAACAAGGTCCGGATCGCGCGTACGACCGGTAAGGAACTCTGATGACTGCCGCCACCGAGACCAAGACGCTGCCGCGCCTCAAGAGCAAGTACCGCTCTGAGGTCGTGCCGGCTATCAACGAGCAGTTCAAGTACGCCAACCCGATGCAGATCCCCGGTCTTGTCAAGATCGTGGTGAACATGGGTGTCGGCGAGGCTGCCCGCGACGCCAAGCTCATCGACGGCGCTGTCCGCGACCTGACCACCATCACCGGCCAGAAGCCGCTGGTGCGCCGGGCGACCAAGTCGATCGCGCAGTTCAAGCTCCGTGAGGGCATGCCGATCGGCGCGAAGGTCACCCTCCGTGGCGACCGGATGTGGGAGTTCCTGGACCGGCTGCTCTCCATCTCGCTGCCGCGTATCCGCGACTTCCGCGGACTCGACGGCCGCAAGCTGGACGGGCACGGCAACTACACCTTCGGTCTGACCGAGCAGTCGGTGTTCCACGAGATCGATCAGGACAAGATCGATCGTCCGCGGGGCATGGACATCACGGTGGTCACCACGGCCACGACCGACGACGAGGGCCGGGCGCTGCTGAAGCTCCTGGGCTTCCCGTTCAAGGAGAACTGAGCATGGCGAAGAAGGCGCTGATCATCAAGGCTGCCGCGAAGCCGAAGTTCGCTGTGCGCGCCTACACCCGCTGCCAGAAGTGCGGTCGCCCGCACTCGGTGTACCGCAAGTTCGGCCTCTGCCGTGTTTGCGTGCGGGACATGGCTCACCGTGGTGAGCTGCCCGGCGTGTCCAAGGCCTCCTGGTAACCCCATCCAACCGCCCCACCCGCCACTCAAAAGCGGAACAAGGGCAGTTCAGAAATACCGCTTCGCCGTAGGCCTGGGGGCTTGTCCCCCGGGAACCCCGGCGAGAAAGGTTGACGAATACCCATGACGATGACGGACCCGATCGCAGACATGCTGACGCGTCTGCGTAACGCCAACCAGGCGTACCACGACAAGGTGACCATGCCCTACTCGAAGATCAAGGCGAACATCGCCGAGGTCCTCAAGGCCGAGGGTTACATCGCCTCCTGGTCGGCTGAGGAGCCCGAGGAAGGCGCGGTCGGCAAGCGTCTGGTCGTTGAGCTCAAGTACGGCCAGAACCGCGAGCGCAGCCTCGCCGGCATCAAGCGCGTCTCGAAGCCCGGTCTGCGGGTTTACGCCAAGTCTGACGAGCTGCCCCGCGTGCTCGGCGGTCTCGGCGTCGCGATCATTTCGACGTCCCAGGGACTGCTGACCGACAAGCAGGCCCGCAAGCGGAGCGTTGGCGGGGAAGTCCTCGCCTTCGTCTGGTAACTGGAGACTTTGACATGTCGCGAATCGGACGTAAGTCGATCCCGGTCCCGGCCGGCGTCGACGTCACCATCACGGGGCAGACCGTCAAGGTCAAGGGCCCCAAGGGCGAGCTGTCGCACACCGTCGCCGAGCCGATCACGGTCTCGCAGGAGGGCGGCGAGCTCCTCGTCAACCGCCCCAACGACGACCGCAAGGCCAAGGAGCTGCACGGTCTCTCGCGCACCCTGGTCGCCAACATGATCGTCGGTGTGACCGAGGGTTACAAGAAGACCCTCGAGATCAACGGCACCGGCTACCGTGTCACCGCGAAGGGCAAGGACCTGGAGTTCGCTCTGGGCTTCTCGCACCCGGTGAACATCGTGCCGCCGACGGGGATCACCTTCTCGGTGGAGAAGCCGACCCAGTTCACTGTGGCCGGCATCGACAAGCAGCTGGTCGGCGAGGTCGCCGCCAACATCCGGAAGATCCGCCCGCCGGAGCCCTACAAGGGCAAGGGTGTCAAGTACCAGGGTGAGGTCATCCGCCGCAAGGCTGGAAAGGCAGGTAAGAAGTGACCGCCACGCTGCTCAAGCGCCGCAATGGCGGCGGTGTCGCCGCATCGCGTGCCGTTGGCAAGGCGCGTCGGCACTTCCGGGTCCGCAAGAACGTGCGTGGCACGGCCGAGCGTCCCCGCCTGGTCGTCACGCGGTCCACGCGGAACATCACCGCGCAGATCGTCGACGACCTCAAGGGCCACACGCTGGCCTCGGCCTCGACCCTCGACACCTCGATCCGGGGCACCGAGGGCGACAAGAGCGCGCAGGCCGGCAAGGTCGGTGCGCTCCTCGCCGAGCGCGCCAAGTCCGCGGGTATTTCCAAGGTCGTCTTCGACCGCGGTGGCAACAAGTACGCGGGGCGTATCGCCGCGCTTGCCGATGCCGCTCGCGAAGCCGGACTCGAGTTCTAGGAGGAATTGACCAATGCCTGGTCAGCAGCGCCGAGGCGGCGGGTCCGGCGGTAACACCGAGGGTGGCAACCGCCGGGACAACCGCCGTGAGGGCGGCCGCGGCAACGCGCCCGTCGAGAAGACCCCGCACCTGGAGCGGGTCGTCGCGATCAACCGGGTCGCCAAGGTCGTGAAGGGTGGTCGTCGCTTCAGCTTCACCGCCCTGGTGATCGTGGGCGACGGCGACGGCACCGTCGGCATCGGCTACGGGAAGGCCAAGGAGGTGCCCGCGGCGATCGCCAAGGGCGTCGAGGAGGCCAAGAAGCACTTCTTCAAGGTTCCGCGTATCGGTGCGACCATCCCGCACCCGATCACGGGTGAGGCTGCCGCGGGCGTCGTCCTGCTCAAGCCGGCGTCCGCCGGTACCGGTGTCATCGCCGGTGGCCCGGTGCGTGCCGTGCTGGAGTGCGCCGGCATCCACGACATCCTGTCGAAGAGCCTCGGCTCCTCGAACCCGATCAACATCGTGCACGCGACCGTGGCCGCTCTGAAGGGCCTCGAGTCGCCGGAGCAGGTCGCGGCTCGCCGTGGCCTCCCGGTCGAGGACGTCGCGCCGGCCGCCATGCTGGCCGCGCGGGCGGAAGCGGCGGTGCACTGATGGCTCGTTTGAAGGTCACCCAGATCCGGTCCGAGATCGGCCGTAAGCAGAACCAGCGGGACTCCCTGCGGTCGCTCGGCCTCAAGCGGATCAACGATGTGGTGGTCAAGGAGGACCGTCCCGAGATTCGGGGCATGATCTTCGCGGTGAACCACCTCGTCACTGTCGAGGAGGTCGAGTAATGGCGATCAAGGTCCACCACCTGCGCCCGGCGCCCGGAGCCAAGACCGCGAAGACCCGTGTGGGTCGCGGTGAGGGTTCCAAGGGCAAGACCGCCGGTCGCGGCACCAAGGGCACCGGTGCCCGCAAGAACACCTCGGCGGCGTTCGAGGGTGGGCAGATGCCCATCCACATGCGCCTGCCGAAGATGAAGGGCCTGGGGAACCGGCCCCGCAACAAGGTCGTGTTCCAGGTCGTGAACCTGGACCGCCTCGCGGAGCTCTTCCCGAACGGCGGCGAGATCGGCCCGGCCGAGCTCGTCGAGGCCGGCGCGGTCCGCAAGGGCCACCAGGTCAAGGTCCTCGGCTCGGGTGAGCTGGGCGGCGTCGCGCTGACGATTTCGGCGCACGCGTTCAGCGAGTCGGCCAAGGAGAAGATCGCTGCTGCTGGTGGTTCCACCACCGAGCTGTGACGCTCGCGGGGATGCTCGTCCGGACACGAAAGATTATTTCGTCCGGCGGGCATCCCCTTGTGGCGTCTGACCAGCACTTTTGTGGTCGGTTGTAACGCACTGCCGTGGTCACGGCTACCGTGGCTGACTGCGGCGCCGCAAGACTGTTAGAGTCCGTTCCCAGCTAGGGATATCGGTCATCCGGACCGATGCCTTCCCCCCACACCGCCAACCGGGCGGTTACCTCGCGCAGGAGGAAGAAGTTGCTCTCCGCCTTTTCGAGTGCGTTGCGGACGCCTGACCTGCGCAAGAAATTGTTGTTCACGGTGGCGATCGTCGCGCTCTACCGGCTCGGGGCCACGTTGCCCAGCCCTGGCGTGTCGTACACCAATGTGCAGGCCTGCCTCAAGATCACAGAGCAGCAGGGCAACGGCGTTCTGAACCTTCTGAACCTGTTCTCCGGTGGAGCACTGCTCCAGCTCTCGGTCTTCGCGCTCGGCATCATGCCGTACATCACGGCCTCGATCATCCTTCAGCTGCTGACCGTGGTCATTCCGCGGCTCGAGCAGCTCCGCAAGGAGGGTCAGTCGGGCCAGGCCAAGATCACGCAGTACACCCGGTACCTGACGCTCGGCCTGGCGATCCTCCAGTCCTCGGCGTTCGTCGCGCTGGCGCGGACCGGGCAGCTCTTCGGCGGTCTCTGCGACCAGGACGACTCGCAGTACCAGATCATCCCGGAGAACACCGGGCTGCCGATCTGGCTGACCCTGCTGGTCCTGGTGCTCACGATGACGGCCGGCACCGGCATGGTCATGTGGCTCGGCGAGCTCATCACCGACCGCGGCGTCGGCAACGGCATGTCCGTCCTGATCTTCACCTCGATCGCCGCCCGCCTCCCCGGTGAGGGCTGGACGATCAAGCAGTCGAGCGGCACCGCGAAGTTCTTCCTGGTGATCGCGCTGGTTCTGGTGATCATCGCCCTGGTGGTCTTCATCGAGCAGGCACAGCGCCGGATCCCGGTGCAGTACGCCAAGCGGATGATCGGCCGGCGGATGTACGGCGGCACCTCCACCTACATCCCGCTGAAGGTGAACCAGGCGGGTGTCGTCCCGGTCATCTTCGCGTCGTCGCTGCTCTACCTGCCGCAGCTGTACCTGCAGTTCTTCGACAAGAACAACCTCAAGGGCTACCAGATCTGGATCCAGAACTGGCTCGCCGACCCGACCAGCTGGCTGTACATCAGCGTCTACTTCCTGCTGATCATCTTCTTCACGTACTTCTACGTGTCGATCACGTTCAACCCGACTGAGGTCGCGGAGAACATGAAGAAGTACGGTGGTTTCGTACCGGGTATCCGCCCGGGCAAGCCGACCGCCGACTACCTGGACTTCATCCTCAGCCGGATCACCCTCCCGGGCGCGCTGTACCTGGGCCTGATCTCGGTTCTGCCGAACTTCTTCTTCATCTGGCTGAACCAGAGTCAGTACCAGAACTTCCCGTTCGGCGGCACCGCGGTGCTGATCATGGTGGGTGTGGGTCTGGAAACGGTGAAGCAGATCGAGAGCCAGCTCATGCAGCGGAACTATGAAGGGTTCCTCCGGTAGTGGGTACGCGGGGCCGGGGGGCTCTGGCGTCGGCGGTAGGCGTGGCTTCTCCTGACCGAAGCGAGGCGATGTAGGTGCGGCTGGTACTGGTGGGCCCTCCGGGGGCCGGCAAGGGGACCCAGGCTGAGTTCATCGCCGCCCATCTCGCCGTACCGAAGATCTCGACCGGGGACATCTTCCGGGCGAACGTGTCGCAGGGGACGCCACTCGGCGTCGAGGCCAAGCGGTACATGGACGCCGGGCAGCTGGTTCCGGACGAGGTGACCATCAACATGGTCCGCGACCGGCTCGCCGAGCCGGACGCCGGCGACGGCTTCCTGCTGGACGGCTTCCCGCGGACCGTTCCGCAGGCGGCGGCGCTGGACAAGCTGCTGGCCGACCTCGGTACGGCGCTGGACCTGGTGATGGAGCTCGTGGTCGACGACGACGAGGTCGTCCGGCGGCTCTCCGGCCGCCGGACCTGCCGCGGCTGCGGCAAGATCTGGCACGTCGAGTTCGACCCGACGAGCAAGGAGAACATCTGCGACCGCTGCGGGTCGGAGCTGTTCCAGCGGGACGACGACAAGGCCGAGACGATCGGCAACCGCCTGGTGGAGTACGCGGACAAGACCGCGCCCCTGGTGGACTACTACGGCGCTCAGGGCAAGCTGGTGGGTATCGACGCGACCGGTCCGGTGGAGGATGTCACCGTCCGCGCGATCGACGCCCTGCGCTCCTACGGCGGCTGAGATGCGTCGTCAGGAGCAGGACATCCAGCTGAAGACGCCGGAGCAGATCGTGAAGATGCGGGCGGCCGGCCTGGTGGTCGCCGCCGCGCTCGACGCGATGCGGGAGGCGGTCGCGCCCGGCGTCTCCACCGCCGACCTGGACGCGATCGCCGAGAAGGTGATCCGGGACAACGGGGCCGTCCCGTCGTTCAAGGGTTACCACGGCTTCCCGGCCTCGATCTGCGCCTCGGTCAACGAGCAGGTCGTGCACGGCATCCCGAGTGCCGAGCAGGTCCTGGTCGAGGGCGACCTGATCTCGCTCGACTGCGGCGCGATCCTGGACGGCTGGCACGGCGACTCGGCGATCACCGTCGGCGTCGGCGAGACCGACCCGGCGCTGCTGAAGATGGCCGAGATCGCCGAGGACTCGATGTGGGCCGGGATCGCCGCGGCGGCCCGGGGCGTCGCGAACGGCCGGGGCCGGCTCACCGACATCTCGTTCAACATCGAGAAGGTGATCCGCAAGGCCGCCGGCCGGTACGGCATCGTCGACGGCTACGGCGGGCACGGCATCGGCACCGAGATGCACCAGGACCCGCACGTGCTCAACCACGGCAAGCCGGGTCGCGGCCCGCGGCTGATCGCCGGCATGGCGCTCGCCATCGAGCCGATGATCACCATGGGCTCGCCGCGGACCCAGGAGCTCTCCGACGGCTGGACCGTGGTGACCCGGGACGGCTCCCGGGCGGCGCACGTGGAACACACCATGGCGCTCCTGGAGGACGGCGTGTGGGTCACCACCGCCCACGACGGCGGCCGGGCCCGCCTCGGCGATCTGGTGACCGCTAAACAGCCCTAGCGACAGCGCTGCCGGGCGGGCGTGGTCAGACTGGCGCCCGCCTGGCATGCTGTGCCCCATGGGACGCGAGGGGATGCGGGCGGGGGACGCCGACCGTCAGCGGGTCGCCGATCAGTTGAAGACCGCGCTCGATGAGGGCCGGCTCGACCTGGGCGAGTATGACGAGCGGCTCCAGCGGACCTATGCGGCGAAGACCTACGGCGACCTGGACGGGCTTCTCGGCGATCTGCCGGGCCCGATCCCCCGGCAGAGGTCCCAGGTCAACCCGCATCCGGCGGCCCACCTCGGCCACCCGCCGAAGGGGAGCGCGGGACAGGCGCGGGTCGCCCCGGCGCTCGGCGCCTTCCTCATCTGCACGCTGATCTGGGCGATCAGCAGTGCGACCTCGGGCCATCTGCAGTATTTCTGGCCGGCCTGGGTGCTGATCCCGGTCGTTCTCAGCGTCGTCGCGGTTCTCTCGGGCAAGGGCAAGCGTCACCGCTGAGCGACCTGTGACACGCCCGACCCCGGGTTGCGGAACCCTCGGTTTGGCGTCCCTGTTACGTGCGCGTAGACTGGTTTGCTGGCGCGCAGCGTCCACTCCTTCATGTCCTCAGCGCTTCGAGGAACCGGGGGAGCCGCGGCTGGTTCGAGGCGATTTCGGCCCCGGATGAACGTTGCAGAGCGCCTGCCCCAGAACCCGATGTCAGGTAGCGGAGGACATGCCAAAGAAAGACGGAGCCATCGAGATCGAAGGCCGAGTGATCGAGCCGCTGCCGAACGCCATGTTCCGCGTCGAGCTCGCCAATGGTCACAAGGTCCTGGCACACATCTCCGGGAAGATGCGCCAGCACTACATCCGCATCCTTCCCGAGGACAGGGTCGTCGTCGAGCTCTCGCCGTACGACCTGACCCGTGGGCGAATCGTCTACCGCTACAAGTAACCCGGGTCGCGGGGTTTCCACATCCCGTCTGACTGAGAGTTAAGGCAAACCGTGAAGGTCAAGCCGAGCGTCAAGCGGATCTGCAACAACTGCCGGATCATCCGGCGGCACGGCCGGGTCATGGTCATCTGCAGCACTGACCCGCGCCACAAGCAGCGCCAGGGCTGAGCGAGAGCTCTCCCGCGCAGGATCCGTACCACTGAACGAGCCCTTCCCAGCCTCGTAAGAGGCTGTACCCCCGGTCGGAGGCCGGGGCCCACCCGGGCAGGTGGGGTGGCAAGGGCACAGACCTCCGCGATACCAACGAGGAGTACGCCCAGAAATGGCACGTCTCGTCGGCGTCGATCTTCCCCGCGAAAAGCGGATGGAGATCGCGCTCACCTACATCTTCGGGATCGGGCGTACCCGGTCCGTCGAAGCGTTGACCGCTACGGCAATTGACCTGAACAAGCGTGCCAAGGACCTCACCGAAGAAGAGCTGCTCGCCCTTCGTGAGTACATCGAGGCCAACTTCAAGGTCGAAGGCGACCTGCGCCGCGAGGTCGCCGCGGACATCCGCCGCAAGGTAGAGATCGGCTGCTACGCCGGCATCCGCCACCGCAAGGGCCTGCCCGTGCGTGGACAGCGGACCCGGACCAACGCTCGTACCCGCAAGGGCCCGAAGCGCACGGTCGCCGGTAAGAAGAAGCCCGGTCGGAAGTAATAGGAGCGCACTGACTTATGCCACCGAAGGCACGCGCAGGGGCCGCAGTCAAGAAGGTCCGGCGCAAGGAACGCAAGAACGTCGCCCACGGGCAGGCGCACATCAAGAGCACCTTCAACAACACCATCGTGTCGATCACCGACCCGACCGGTGCGGTCATCTCCTGGGCCTCCTCCGGCCAGGTGGGCTTCAAGGGCTCCCGCAAGTCGACTCCGTTCGCCGCCCAGCTGGCCGCCGAGGCCGCTGCGCGCCGCGCCATGGAGCACGGCATGCGCAAGGTGGACGTGTTCGTCAAGGGCCCCGGCTCCGGCCGGGAGACCGCGATCCGTTCGCTGCAGGCCGCCGGTCTCGAGGTCGGTCAGATCTCCGACGTGACCCCGCAGCCGCACAACGGATGCCGTCCGCCGAAGCGTCGCCGGGTCTAAGGGAGAGATCGAAGCAATGGCTCGTTACACAGGTGCGGACTGCAAGCGCTGCCGCCGCGAGAAGATGAAGCTGTTCCTCAAGGGCAGCAAGTGCGACGGGCCGAAGTGCCCGTTCGAGTCGCGTCCCTTCCCGCCCGGCCAGCACGGCCGCGGTCGGACCAAGGAGACCGAGTACCTGCTCCAGCACCGCGAGAAGCAGAAGGCCCGCCGCGTCTACGGCGTGCTGGAGAAGCAGTTCTTCACTTACTACAAGGAAGCTGTCACCAAGCCGGGTCGTACCGGCGAGGTGCTGCTCCAGATCCTCGAGTCGCGTCTGGACAACGTCGTCTACCGTGCCGGTTTCGCCGCGTCCCGCGACGCCGCCCGGCAGCTGGTCAAGCACGGCCACTTCCTGGTCAACGGCGCCAAGGTCGACATCCCGTCGTACCGGGTGAAGGAGCACGACATCGTCTCGCTCCGCGAGAAGTCGAAGGAGATGACTCCCTTCGTCGTCGCGCAGGCCCAGGCCGGTTCCCGTCCGGTGCCGGCGTGGATCGAGCCCATCCCGGCCGAGATGAAGATCCTCGTTCACTCGCTCCCGGCCCGCGCCGTCATCGACACGCAGGTCCAGGAGCAGCTGATCGTCGAGCTCTACTCCAAGTAACAGGTTGCCCGGCGCTTGAACGAGCGCCGGGCAATTCAGATGGCCATCAAATAGCGGTTGGCCTGACAGAAGGAAGAACAGCGTGCTCATCAGCCAGCGGCCGAGCCTCTCGGAAGAGTCGCTCAGCGAGACCCGCTCCCGGTTCACCATCGAGCCTCTGGAGCCGGGCTTCGGCTACACCCTCGGCAACTCCCTGCGGCGGACCCTGCTGTCGTCCATCCCGGGCGCGGCGGTCACCAGCATCAAGATCGACGGCGTTCTGCACGAGTTCACCACCATCCCCGGTGTCAAGGAGGATGTGGTCGAGCTGGTCATGAACGTCAAGGAGCTCACCGTCAGCTCCGAGCACGACGAGCCGGTCAGCATGTACCTGCGCAAGCAGGGCCCGGGCGACGTCACCGCCGGTGACATCCAGCCCCCGGCCGGTGTCTCCGTGCACAACCCCGACCTGAAGCTGGCCACCCTGAACAGCAAGGGCCGGCTCGACATGGAGCTGACCGTGGAGCGTGGCCGTGGCTACGTCACCGCGGCCCAGAACAAGAGCGCGGGCGCGGAGATCGGCCGGATCCCGGTCGACTCGATCTACTCGCCGGTGCTCAAGGTCACCTACCGCGTCGAGGCGACCCGTGTCGAGCAGCGGACCGACTTCGACCGGCTGATCATCGATGTCGAGTCGAAGGCGTCCATCTCGCCGCGGACCGCTCTGGCGTCGGCCGGCTCGACCCTGGTCGAGCTCTTCGGCCTCTGCCGTGAGCTGGACGAGACCGCCGAGGGCATCGACATCGGCCCGTCGCCCCAGGACGCGCAGCTCGCTGCCGACCTGGCCCTCCCGATCGAGGAGCTGGACCTCACCGTCCGGTCGTACAACTGCCTCAAGCGCGAAGGCATCAACTCGGTGGGCGAATTGATAGGGCGTACGGAGGCCGACCTTCTGGACATCCGGAACTTCGGCCAGAAGTCGATCGACGAGGTCAAGATGAAGCTCGCCGGAATGGGCCTGGGCCTCAAGGACAGCGCGCCGTCCTTCGACCCGGCGCACGTCGTGGACTCGTTCGGCGACGTGGACTACGACACCGACGACTACCGCGAGACCGAGCAGCTGTAAGGCTCGGGCGCGCCCCATTTTCAAGGAGCATCTGAAATGCCCACGCCCACCAAGGGTGCCCGCCTCGGCGGCAGCCCGGCGCACGAGAAGCTCATCATGGCCAACCTGGCCACCGAGCTCTTCCGGCACGGGAAGATCAAGACCACCGAGACGAAGGCCAAGCGGCTGCGCCCGCTGGCCGAGCAGCTCATCACGAAGGCCAAGCGCGGCGACCTGCACGCCCGTCGCCGGGTCCTGGCCACCGTGAAGGACAAGGACGTCGTGTACGCCCTGTTCGAGCAGATCGCTCCGCGGTACACCAACCGCCCCGGTGGCTACACCCGGATCACCAAGACCGGCCCGCGCAAGGGTGACGCCGCTCCCATGGCGATCATCGAGCTGGTCGAGGAGGCCCAGGTCGCGGCCACCACCTCCGCCCCGTCCAAGGAGGCCCGCAAGGCCGCCGCGCAGCAGGCCAAGGTCGAGGCCCTGGCCCCCGAGGAGGAGGAGCTCCCCACGAGCGCCGCCGCCGAGGAGCCCGCGGCCGACAAGGCCGAGGACAAGGTCGAGGACGACAAGGCCTGACGGCTTTGATCTTCGGAAAGGCCCGGCATCCTTCTTCGGGGTGCCGGGCCTTTCGCCTTTTCAAGCGACATTTCCCGTACGGATCACAGGAGCACGCTGCGGCATGACGGACTCCATCCGCCTTCGACTGGACGTCTCCTACGACGGCGCCGACTTCTCCGGATGGGCCGTCCAGCCCGCCCGCCGCACCGTCGCGGGTGTGCTGATCGAGGCGATCCAGCGCCTGCTCGGTGCCGACCACGCCGACACGCCGCTCGGGCTCACGGTCGCCGGCCGGACCGATGCCGGGGTGCACGCGACCGGCCAGGTGTGCCACGTCGACCTCCCGGCGGCCCGGTACGCCGAACTGGAGAGCTCGCTGCTGCGACGTCTCGGCGCGCTGATGCCACCGGACGCCCGGGTCCGTTCGATCGCCGAGGTGCCGCCCACCTTCGACGCCCGCTTCTCGGCGACCTTCCGGCGCTACGAGTACCGGGTCTGCGACGAGGCCTGGGGACCGGAGCCGCTGCGCCGCCACGACACCCTGGGCTGGCTGCGCCCGCTCGACCTGGACCTGCTGAACGAGGCCGCCGCGGGCCTGCTCGGCGAGCACGACTTCGCGGCGTTCTGCAAGCGCAAGGAGCACGCCACCACGATCCGGGCGATCAACCGGCTGGACTGGCGCCGCGATCCGGACCGGATCCTGGTCGCCACGGTCCAGGCGGACGCGTTCTGCCAGTCGATGGTCCGCAGCCTGGTCGGCGCCATGCTCGCGGTGGGAGAGGGGCGCCGTCCCGCGGAGTGGCCCGCCAAGCTGCTGACGATGCGCGAGCGGTCCAGCGAGGTGATGGTCGCGGCCGCGCACGGGCTGACCCTCGTCGAGGTCGGGTACCCCGACGAGGGCGAGTACGCGGCCCGCGCCGACGCCACCCGCCGCCTGCGCGCCTAGCGAGCCCGGCGGGCCAGGACGGTTCCGCTCAGGTATCCGTCCAGCAGGTTCGCGGTGATCGCTTCCGGTCCGGCGCTGGTCACCGGCGCGTCCGGCGGGGTCGTGATCACGCAGTAGAGCAGGTAGTGGCCCCGGGACCGCCAGCCCACCGGGGTGCCCGGGGTCGGCTGGTCACCGGTGATCGCGGTGAACCCGCCCTCGCTGGTCTCGACGAGGCGGCGGACCCGCTCGCCGACGGCCGTGGCGCTCTCCGTGTCGGCGAGGTTCAGGATGCCGGCCGTGACCCGGTAGCCGCCCTCGGGGACGGTGAGGGAGGCGCGGACCGCCTGGGAACACCCGTACCCGGAGATCGCCTTTCGCAGTGCGCCGGTGACGGTGACCCGGCAGTCGGCCTCGACCTCGGTCCGGTCGACGCGGTAGCCGGCGGCGCCGGTGGGGAACGCCTCGGCGGCGGTGAGCGGTCGCGGGTCGACCGAGCGGGAGGCGATGGCGCGGTCGGTGGGCTCGGCCGGTGGCTCGTCGCCGACGATGAGGAAGCCGCTGGTCAGGAGGATCCCCAGCACGATGAGCCCGGCCAGCCCTCGGGTGAGCAGCTGCATCGTGGCGTACGGATCGCGCCGGGCATGCCGCCGGGACCGGCGCCGGTCGTGCGGGAAGGGGCTGTGGATAAACCTGTGGACAGCGCTGTGGATATCGCGGTTGGGCTGGCGATGTTGGCCGGTGGCGGGGCGGAGCAGGGTACGGACCAGGATCATGTGCAGACCAGGGGTGTCGGGGATGGTGGCGGACCGCCTCGGGGCAGGTTAGAGGCGCACGTCGGTCGATGAACGCACAGCCTGTCCGGTACCCCGGCCTACCGGTGCGGAACGGGCGGCGGGAGACTGGTGGGGTGAGCACCGAGCATTACTTCTCCGCCGAGCCGGACGCCCCGATGCGGCGTGGCGAGATCGAGTTCAGCGTCGCCGGGCGGGACTACCGGCTCGCCGTCGCCTCCGGGGTGTTCTCGGCCGGGCGGCTCGACCCCGGGACGGCCGTGCTGCTGCGCAAGGCCGCGCTGCCCACCGCGCCGACCGAGGGCGCGCTGCTCGACCTGGGCTGTGGATACGGGCCGATCACCTGCGTGCTGGCGAGCGAGGCGCCGCGCGCGACGGTCTGGGGCGTGGACGTCAACGCCCGTGCCCGCGAGCTGGCCACCGAGAACGCCGCCGCGCTGAAGCTGGCCGATCGGGTGCGGGTGGCGGCCCCGGACGACGTGCCCGACGGCGTGACGTTCGCCGAGATCTGGAGCAACCCGCCCACCCACATCGGCAAGGCCGGGCTGCACGCGCTGCTGGAGCGCTGGCTGCCCCGCCTCGCGCCGGACGGCACCGCCTGGCTGGTGATCAACAGGCACCTCGGCGGCGACTCCCTGCACGCCTGGCTGGTCGGCCTCGGCTGGCAGGTCGAGCGGGTGGCCAGTCAGAAGGGGTTCCGGGTGCTGCGGGTCACCGGAAATCCGGCTGCCGCCTGACGCGCGACAGGGAAGGATGCCCGGCATGGGTTACGTGGATGTCGCCGGTGCCGGGTTCGTCCTGCCGGACGGGCGGGAGCTCTTCACCGACGTGTCGTTCCGGGTCGGCGAGGGTGCCAAGGTCGCGCTGGTCGGGCCGAACGGGGCGGGCAAGACCACGCTGATGAGGATGGTGGCCGGGGACATCCCGGCCCAGAGCGGGACCATCGCGCGCTCCGGCGGGCTCGGCGTGATGCGGCAGTTCATCGGCATGATCGGTGACGACCGGACGCTGGAGGACTTCGCGCTCTCGCTGGTCACCCCGCCGCTGCGGGAGGCCGGGGAGCGCCTGCGGAAGGCCGTGGCGAACCTCGACGAGACCGAGAAGAGCCAGATCGCGTACGCGAACGCACTCACCCACTGGGGCGAGGTGGGCGGCTACGACGCCGAGGTGCTCTTCGACACGGTCGCCGTCGCCATCCTCGGCAAGCCGTGGGAGGAGGCGAAGGACCGCATCGTGCGGACGCTCTCCGGCGGCGAGCAGAAGCGTTTCGCCCTCGACCTGCTGCTCCGGGGCGGCGACGAGGTGCTGCTCCTCGACGAGCCGGACAACTTCCTCGACGTGCCGGCCAAGCGCTGGCTGGAGCAGCGGCTGCGCGAGTCGTCCAAGTCGGTGCTCTACGTCTCGCACGACCGGGAGCTGCTGAACCAGACCGCCGACCGGGTGGTCGCCGTCGAGGGCGGCGGCGCGTGGACGCATCCCGGCGGGTTCGCCTCCTGGCACGAGGCCCGCGGGAACCGGCACGAGCGGATGGAGGAGCTGCGCCGCCGCTGGGACGAGGAGCACGAGAAGCTCCGGGAGCTCGTCTTCACCCTGAAGAACAAGGCCGCCTTCAACGACGGGCTGGCCTCGCGCTACCAGGCCGCGCAGACCCGCCTGAAGAAGTTCGAGGAGGCCGGCCCGCCGCCGCTGCCGCCCAAGGAGCAGTCCGTCCGGATGAATCTGCGCGGCGGGCGTACGGCCAAGCGTGCCGTCATCTGCGAGGGCCTGGAGCTGACGAACCTGACCTTCCCGTTCGACCTGGAGATCTGGTACGGCGACCGGGTGGCGGTCCTCGGCGCGAACGGCACCGGCAAGTCGCACTTCCTCCGCCTGCTAGCGGCCGGTGGCACGGAGCCCGACCTGGAGCACAAGCCGGTCGACGGCGCCCCGCTGGCCCACGTGGCGCACGAGGGTGTCGCGCGGCTCGGCGCCCGGGTCCGGCCGGGTCACTTCTCGCAGACCCACGACCGGCCCGAGCTGATGGAGCGGACGCTGGTCGAGATCCTCTGGCGGGGCGACGAGCACCGTTCCGGAGTGGACCGGGCCGGCGCGATGAAGGTGCTCAGCCGGTACGAGCTCTCCGCGCAGGGTGACCAGAGGTTCGGCACGCTCTCCGGCGGCCAGCAGGCCCGTTTCCTGGTCCTGCTGCTGGAGCTCTCCGGCGCGACCGTGCTGCTGCTCGACGAGCCGACCGACAACCTGGACATGGCCTCGGCCGAGGCGCTGGAGCAGGGGTTGCAGGCGTTCGACGGCACCGTGATAGCGGTCACCCACGACCGCTGGTTCACCCGCTCCTTCGACCGCTTCGTGCTGTTCAGGGGAGACGGCGACGTGGTCGAGGTCCCGGAACCGGTCTGGGACGTCCGCTAGCGCAATCCTTACTGCGGAGTTATGGTCCGATTACACGTAACCCACGGGAGTCCGGGCACCGGGCTGAGAGGGGGGCTGATGCGGCCCCCGACCGTAGAACCTGATCCGGGTCATGCCGGCGCAGGGAGGAGTGCTTCATGCACGGTTCGGTCTTTCCCCGAGTCCATGTCATAACCGACTCGATCGACGTCGTCCGGGGCGTCGCCCAGCCCGGTGTGGCGGTCCAGATCAGAGTCAAGGTCAACGACGCTTTCGCGTACGCCGTCGCGGTCGAAGCCGTCGCGATCTGCCGAGCGAACGACGCCCTGTGCCTGGTCGACGACCGGGTCGGGGTCGCGCTGGCGTCCGGTGCGGACGGCGTGCACCTCGGCGCCGACGATCTTCCGGTGGCCGCCGCCCGCCGTGTCCTCGGGCCCGCGGCGACGATCGGCGCCACCTGCCGGGACGCCGCGCAGGCGCGCGCCGCGGTTCGTGACGGCGCCACCTACCTCGGCGTCGGGCCGACGTACCCGACCTCCACAAAGGATGGATTGCCACCACCGCTCGGACCGGAACGGGTCGCGGCGATCGCCGCGGCGGTCCCGGGTACGCCGGTGGTGGCGATCGGCGGCATCACCCCGCGACGCGTCCCGCCCGGGGTGCACGGGGTGGCCGCGATCTCCGCCTTCGCGGCGGACCCGAAGGGGGCGGTGGCCGAGTTCCTGGCAGCCCTCCGATGATCGCGGTCGTCGGTGGCGGGATCATCGGGCTCTCGATCGCGTGGGAGCTGCGGCGCCGCGGAGCGGACGTGGTCGTGTACGACCCGGCGCCGGACGGCACCGGCGGGGCCTGGCACGTCGCGGCCGGGATGCTCGCACCGGGCGGGGAGTCGGCCTTCGAGGTCCCGGCGCTCCACGCGCTGCTGGCGGTGTCGAACGATCTCTGGCAGAGGTTCGCGGCGGCGCTCGGGCCGGTCGGGTACGACGAGGCCGGGACGCTCGGGGTGGCGCTGACCGCGGATGACGTCGCCGAGATGGCGCGGGAGTGGCGGCATCAGGGGCTCGCGCCGTTGACCGGGTCCCAGCTGCGGTCCCGGGAACCGGCGCTGTCGCCCCGTGTCCGGGCGGGCGCCTACGCCGCCACGGAGCGCCAGGTCGATCCACGTCGGGTAGTGGCTGCCCTGCGCGCCAGTTTATCGGGAGATATCGTACCGGAAAGCGTTGTTGATCTTGAAAAAGTGGACGCTGATCGGATCGTGGTCGCGGCGGGTTGTGGGACGGCGGCACTGACCGGGCTGCCGATCCGACCGGTCAAGGGCCAGGTGCTGCGCCTGCGGGGCGAAGCCGGACTCCTCCGTCATGTGATCGGCGGCTCGGCGGACGGGCGGCATGTCTACCTCGTCCCGCGGGCCGACGGCGAGGTGGTCGTCGGCGCCACCCAGGAGGAACGCGGCGACGACCGGCCGACCGCGGGCGGGGTGCACGAGCTGCTGCGCGCGGCGCTCGACCTGGTGCCCGGGCTGGCCGACCACGAACTCGCCGAGGTCACCGTCGGGCACCGCCCGGGAACCCCGGACAACGCCCCGATCCTGGGCTTCCTCGACGACGATCGCCGGATCGCGGTCGCCGCCGGGCACCACCGCAACGGGGTGCTGCTCGCCCCGATCACCGCCCGGCTCATCGCCGACCTGGTGCTCACCGGCTCGGCCGATCCCCTCATCGACGACTTCACACCCGGGAGGTTCGCGTGCGTCTGATGGTCAACGGCCGGCATCAGAACCGGTCCGAGTCCTGCTCGGTGGCGGCCCTGGTCGCCGAGATCACCGCGGCGAGCCGTGGTGTCGCGGTCGCCGTCAACGGCACCGTGGTGCCCCGCTCGACGTGGGCCGAGGTCTCCCTCGCCGACGGCGACGCGATCGAGGTGCTCACCGCGGCGCAGGGGGGATGACCGGATGTCCTTCCTTCCCCTCAACGGCCTGATCGTCGGCACCGGCGGGGCGACCAGCCTGTCCGCCCTGGAGGACGCGATCCTGGCCGCGGAGACCACGCTGGTCACCGTCGCGCTGCGCCGGGTGGAGGCGGCCGGGCCGGGGCTGCTGCCGATGCTCACGCGGCTCGGCGTCCGCGTCCTGCCGAACACGGCGGGTTGCTTCACGGCCGGCGACGCGGTGCGGACCGCCCGGATGGCCCGCGAGGCGTTCGAGACCGACCTGATCAAGCTGGAGGTGATCGGCGACGAGCGGACCCTGCTGCCGGACGGCGTCGAGCTGCTCCGGGCGGCCGAGACGCTGGTGGCGGAGGGTTTCACCGTGCTGCCGTACACCACCGACGACCCGATCCTGGCCCGCCGTCTCGCGGACGCCGGGTGCGCCGCGGTGATGCCGGCCGGCTCGCCGATCGGCTCTGGGCTCGGCATCGCGAACCCGCACCACATCGAGCTGATCCGGCAGAGCGTCGACGTGCCGGTGGTGCTCGACGCGGGGATCGGCACGGCCTCGGACGCCGCCCTGGCGATGGAGCTGGGCTGCGACGCGGTGCTGGTGGCCAGCGCGATCACCCGGTCGGACGATCCGGCGGGGATGGCGGCGGCGATGCGGCACGCGGTCGCGGCGGGCCGTCTCGCCCGCACCGCCGGACGCATCCCGCGCCGATACCACGCGATCGCGTCCACATCGGACGAAGGGATTCCGGTGTGGTGACCCCTTTCGGTCTCGTGCTGCTCACCGACCGGCGGTCCGCTGCCGGCCCGCTTCCGGCGGTGGTCGAGGCGGCGGTCCGCGGCGGCGTCGCGTGGGTCATCCTGAGGGAACGCGATCTGCCGTACGGGGAGAGAGCCGCCCTCGCCGCCCGCCTGCGAACCCTGCTGCCACCGGGGCGTCTCATCGTGGCCGGACCGGACCCGCTCGGCGGCTCGGCGGTGCACCTGTCCGCGGCCGACCCCCTGCCCGTGCCCGACCCCCTGCCCGTGCCGCCCGACCCCCTGCCCGACTCGCGTCCCGCCCGGTCCTCAGCCGGCCCGCGGTCCGCCGGGCTGTCGATGGTCGGGCGCTCCTGGCACGGCCGTGAGCCTCTCTCCGCTGTGGACTACGTGACCCTGTCGCCGATCTATCCGACGCTCACGAAGCCCGGATACGGCCCGGCCCTGACCCCGTCCGGCGCCGCCGCGCTGTCCCCACCGGTCCCGTGGCTTGCTCTGGGCGGCGTCGACACCCCCGCGCGGGCCCGGGCGTGTGTGGCCGCGGGCGCGTCCGGCGTCGCGGTTCTCGGCGCCATCATGCGTGCCCCCGACCCGTTCCTGGTCGCCCGCGCCCTGTCGCTCGCTCTCTTGGCTGGTACGCAGGGGTGTGTGGCGGGGCCTGAGGCACCCGTGAGCGCCAGCCGGGAGGGCGACGGGATCCTCCTGGCCGGCGCCGAGGGGTGGGTGGGGTGACGCCGCGGGTGGTGGTGACGATCGCCGGGTCGGACTCCGGCGGGGGAGCGGGGATTCAGGCGGATCTCAAGACGTTCGCGGCGCTGGGGGTCTACGGGGTCTCCGTGATCACCGCGATCACGGCGCAGAACACGCTCGGCGTGACCGGGATCCATCCCGTTCCGGCGGAGAGCGTGGCGGCGCAACTGGACGCGGTGCTCTCCGATTTCGACGTGGCGGCGGTCAAGGTCGGCATGATCGGGGATCCGGCGATCGTCACGGTGATCGCCGAACGGGCGGCGGATCTGCCGAATCTCGTCGTCGACCCGGTGCTGGTGGCGACCGCGGGCAGCCGGCTCGGGGACGTCGACGTCGTCCGGGGGCTCACGGCGTACGCGGAGATCCTCACACCGAACCGGCACGAAGCCGGCGCCCTCGTCGGGAGGGCGATCGAGACGGCCGGGGAGATGGCCGAGGCCGCGGCCGAGATCGGTCAGAGCGGGGCGCGCGCGGTGGCGGTCACCGGCAGCGAGGTCGCGCTCGACGTGCTCTGGTGCGAGGGCCGGTTGATCGAGTTGCACGGGGAACCGGTCAAGACCGAGAACAATCACGGCTCGGGCTGCACGTTCTCCTCCGCGATCGCTGTCCGGCTGGCCCTGGGCGACACGATCCCGGATGCCGTCGTGACCGCGAAGGACTACGTCGCGGGTGCGCTGCGCGGCGGCAGCGAATGGCGGCTGGGCGCCGGGCCCGGACCGCTGAACCACTTCTGGCAGTTCTAGCCCGGCGAGTCGCGGTGTGGGCCGAATGCTGCCCGGCGCCGTCGTTTTCATCATCATTTGGGAGGAATCATGAGGCGCAAGGTCTACGTGGAAGGCTCCCGTCCGGAGATCCGGGTGCCCTTCACCGAGGTGGTGCTGACCGGCGACGAGCCGCCGGTCCGGCTCTACGACACGTCCGGTCCCGGCAGCGACCCGGCGGTCGGTCTGCCGCCGCTGCGCGCACCCTGGTGGACCGGAAAGACACAGCTCGCTGCCGCGCGGGCCGGTGAGATCACACCGGAGATGGAGTTCGTCGCGGTGCGCGAGGGGGTGGCGCCGGAGGTGGTGCGCGACGAGATCGCGGCGGGTCGCGCGGTGCTGCCGGTGAACCGCAACCACCCGGAGAGCGAGCCGATGGTCATCGGTTCGCGGTTCCTGGTGAAGGTCAACGCGAACATCGGCACCTCGGCGGTGACCTCCTCGATCGACGAGGAGGTGGAGAAGCTGACCTGGGCCACCCGGTGGGGCGCGGACACCGTGATGGACCTGTCGACCGGCCCGCGAATCCACGAGACCCGCGAGTCCATTGTCCGGAACTCACCAGTGCCGATCGGCACCGTGCCGATCTATCAGGCGCTCGAGAAGGTCAACGGCGACCCGCTTCGACTGTCCTGGGAGTTGTTCCGGGAGACCGTTATTGAACAGGCCGAGCAGGGTGTCGACTACATGACGATCCACGCCGGGGTACTGCTCGCGCACGTGCCGCTGGCCGCCGAGCGGGTGACCGGGATCGTCTCCCGCGGCGGCTCGATCATGGCGGCCTGGTGCCTCGCCGAGCACCGGGAGAACTTCCTCTACACGCACTTCCGGGAGCTCTGCGAGATCTTCCGCGAGTACGACATCACCTTCTCGCTCGGCGACGGCCTGCGGCCGGGTTCGATCGCGGACGCCAACGACGAGGCACAGTTCGCCGAGCTGCGGACGCTGGGCGAGCTGACCCACATCGCCCGGGAGTACGACGTCCAGGTGATGGTCGAGGGCCCCGGCCACGTACCGATGCACAAGATCAAGGAGAACGTGGACCTGCAGGTCGAGCTCTGCGACGGGGCGCCGTTCTACACGCTCGGCCCGCTCGCCACCGACATCGCGCCGGCCTACGACCACATCACCTCCGCGATCGGCGCCGCGATGATCGGCATGTTCGGCACCGCGATGCTCTGCTACGTCACGCCCAAGGAGCACCTCGGCCTGCCGAACCGGGACGACGTCAAGGCCGGGATGATCGCGTACAAGATCGCTGCGCACTCCGCCGACCTGGCCAAGGGCCACGCCGGCGCGCAGGAGTGGGATGACGCGCTCTCCCGGGCCCGGTTCGACTTCCGCTGGGAGGACCAGTTCGAGCTGGCCCTCGACCCGGAGACGGCGCGCGCCTACCACGACGAGACGCTGCCGGCGGCCCCGGCGAAGACGGCACACTTCTGCTCGATGTGCGGCCCGAAGTTCTGCTCCATGAGGATCAGCCACGAGCTGCGGGCGGCGGGCATGAAGGCGAAGTCGACGGAGTTCGTGGACGCCGGCGGGCGCGTCTACCTGCCGATCTCGTCCTGATCGTGCTCGGCCCCACCGGTCTCCGCGGGCGTCCGAGCCGACGCTGACGTCGTCTGGTCCGGCGTCGACTCGGTGGTCCCGGTCGGCGTCGACTCGGTCGTCTGGGTTGACGTCGCTCCGTGCGTCGGCCGCTGCGTCGGCATGAAGTCGTAGACCGGGTCACGCTGAGCGGTCCGCCGGGCCACACGTTCCCGGCGGGCCTGGTCAGCGGCGGCCTGGTCCCGCTCCGCCTGCTCGTTGATCTCCTTCTCCAGCGCCAGATTCCGCTCCGCGAGCTCTTCCGCCGCCAGCCGCTCCGCTTCTTGGCGCGCCGCCATCTCCCGAATCTCTTCTTCACTCAACTCCGGCACCGCGCCCGCCGCTCCTGCCGGGTCCTCCGCAAGCCCTTCGATCCGCGCCCGCTCCGAAGCCTCGGGCCGCTTCTCCATCAGAGCTTCCACTTGCGCCCACACCGGAGTCTCGGCCTGCTGCTGAGCCCGGACTCCGCCCGACGCTCGCATCGGCGTTCCGTCCTGCTTCTCCGCCTGCGCCCCGGCCTGCGTTTCGCCTTGCGCTTCGTCCTGCGTTTCGGCCTGCGCTTTGCTCTGCGCCTGTGCCGGGGCCTGCGCTTCGGCCGGGGTTTGTGCTTCGGCCGGGGTCTGCGCTTCGGCCGGGGTCTGCGCTGAGGCTTCCGCTGGTGTCGGTGCCGACGCGGGTTGCGGGTCGGACTCAGCCTTGGGCGCGGCCTTGGGCGCCACACGAGGCGCGGCTTTGGACGCGGTCTTCGCCGGGGCCTTCCTCGCGGGCCGCTTCGCGGTGGTCGGCCCGCTCTCACCCGCGGCCGTCTGCGTAGAGCTGCCCACGGCCTCATCCGTGGCGGGCTGAACCGGACGCCGTGCCCGAGCACTGCGGCGGGGCCCTCGCTTGCGCGCCGGTTGCGCTGCGTCTTCCGCAGCCTGCTCTTCTTCCGGTACGCCCGGAGCCGCCACCGTCCCCACCGACCTACCCGGCCACGGCTGAGCGCCCCAGTCAGGCGTCTCCGGTTCCACCCGCCCCCGAACACTCAGATCCCGCCCAGCCTGTTCCTGCGGGGCCTGTTCCGGAGCCGTCGCGTCCTCAGTCGCCTTCTCCTCGACGGCCTCTTCTCCCGCGTGGTGTGCCGACCCGGGTTCGTCGTGGCTCAGCGGAGTGCGCGGCCACGGGTTAGCCGCCCAATGAAGGGTTTCCGGTTCCGCGACCTTCTCCGCCATGCTCGCCGCCGGAGCCGCCGGAGCCGCCGGAGCCGCCGGAGCCGCCGGAGCCGCCGGAGCCGCCGGAGCCGCCGGAGCCGCCGGAGCCGCCGGAGCCGCCGGAGGTGAGGCGGGAGTTGGGGCTGGGGTTGCGGCCGGTTTGCGGCTGGACGGGCGACGGCCAGGTGACTTGCGCGCGGTGGTGGTGGCCTTCCGAGTGGGTTCCGGCTTGGCCGTTTCGGTCTGGGCGGTGCTATCGGAGGTTGTGTCCTCTTTAGTCGCTGTGGCCCCGGTGGTCTCTGTGGGCTCGCCGGTCGCAGGAATGGACTCGGGTCCGGCGTCGGCTGCGGAGCTGGTCCCGGTCCCGGACACTGTTCCGCGCCCGCTGGTGCTGGAAGTGGAGGTGGGGCGAGGGGTGATCACTGAGGCTATGCCGAGGGCAGCGGATCTCTGGGCGCGGCGGTTCGGGTGCGGGATGCTCGGGAGCGGGGGCTTCGGTGGCTGCGGCCGTGGCGGGACGATCCGGAAGCGGTAGGTGACCCCGTCGTCGCGGACCACGAAGTCGTCGGAGCCGTCCGGCCGGGTCCAGGTGAGGATCATCTGCCCGTACTTCTCGGCCAGCTTCACCAGCGCCGGGAACGTGTCGACCGTGACCACCGGCTTCCCCGGCGGACTCGCCATCGGCTCGACCGGCACCAGGAGATGGCCGTACCGCCGCTGGATCTGTGACCTGGTCTGCAGCGGAACCCTCCGCAGCGCTGTCATCGCGATCGCCACGGCCCCGGCGATCGCCACCAGCAGCAGGTAGACGGAGTACTTCCGCGCCTGCCCCGCCGTCATCAGATCCCGCCCCAGCACGCTGATCTGCCGCGGTACGGTCCCACCCCCGCTCGTCGTCCCGGACTCACTGACCACCAGGCTGCTGGAGTCACCGGTGAGCCCGAGTTGGATCGAGTCGAGTCCGAGCGTGAGTTTCGGCGCGAAGGTGGTGCCGTCGTCGTGCTGGATGTCGGCGGTCACCGCGATGATCAGCGATCCCAGATTGGCTCCGATCGCGCTTCCGGCCTCGTTGACCTGATCCTCGAGGCCGTTGAGGTCGAGCGTCACGGAGTCGACGTAGCGTTCGGCGGTGAACTGTTTCGGCTGGGACAACTGGACTGTGGAGTGCCACCCGCTGCTCTGTGTGGAGAGCCGGGCGGTGACGCCGATCCGGCCGGGTTCTCCCTCGTAGCTGAGCTGCAGGGTGACGAAGTCGGCGAGTTTGCGGTAGATCGGATCCGGCGAGTAGGCCACCGTTCCGTCGTAGGCGGCGGATCGCTGCACCTCGGCCGAGTAGGAGAACGTCATCGTTTCCCCGGCACTGGTGGCGCTGGCGGACGTCTCGGTGGTGGGCCGCATCCACCCGAGGACTCCGAGCAGGAGTCCACCGGCGGCGGCGAGCACCACCACGGCGGCGAGGAGCCGGAAGAAAGGATGGAGACGGCTGACGGCCTTGAAGATGGCCGTGGCCGCCGCCCAGGAGCCGCCTTGGCCGGACATGCCAGTCACTCTCTTCTTGAGGCGGCCGCGCGGGATGTCCCTGCGGGTTTTGGCCGTGGCCGCTCCACCGCTGATGAACAGGAAACTGATCATGCCCAGACCGGTGGGACTGAGCATCGGCCGGAGCCAGACGCCTCCTTTGGGGACGTGCAGGACGGCTCGCCCGATCATCCGGTCCTCGGTGACCTTGCCGCCGTCGATCTCCGGGTTGTTGTCTCCCTTGAAGACGAAGCCGGTCTCGCCGTCACCGCCGATGATGCGGTGAAGTACCTCTGCCTCGCTCCCGGACCCATGGTATGCGGCGATCTGACCGACTTGGTAGGAATCGGCTTTCACGACGAAGACAAGATCGTCGGCGTGGTACAGGGGTTGCATGCTGACGCCGTGAGTGACGACGTATGACACGCGGTGGGTGCCGATGGCCCAAGCACCGATGGCCGCCATCGCGATGATGGCGGCCATGAGGAGATTGCGGGTGCCTGATCGGATGGGGTCTCCCGGACTGGCGTGACTTTCAGCAGCATGCCAGCCCGGGAGAGGGTTCTACGGCAGGTTAGGCGACCTGGA
Source organism: Actinoplanes sp. NPDC051851 (assembly GCF_040681165.1). Taxonomy (NCBI): domain Bacteria; kingdom Bacillati; phylum Actinomycetota; class Actinomycetes; order Micromonosporales; family Micromonosporaceae; genus Actinoplanes; species Actinoplanes sp. NPDC051851. Next base: position 83,708 of record NZ_JBFAYF010000006.1, read on the forward strand.
TCTGCATGCTGGTCAGGCCGGTGTAGTAACTCGCCGCGGCGTGGGTGCCATCCGAGGTGAGCGCGGTGATGCAGGTGACCGAGGTGCCGGAGACCGTCGGGCAGTAGAACTGGTCGGCCGAGGCGGAGCCGTAGCCGGTGCCGGTCGGCGTCAGCGTGACGGCTTTGCCGTTCGCCGCGCTGTCGGTAAAGGTCAGGGTGACGCCGGTGATCTGGGTCTTCGTGGCGTCGTTGAAGGCGTAGGTGACCGCGCTGAGGCTGGCGCCGGTGACCGTCTGCGACACCGTGCCCCCGATGAACTGCGTAGTGCCCGCGCCGTTGGTCAGGCCGTTGGAGGCGGTGAAGGCGGTGCTGCCAGCGGCGACCGCGCCAGCTACGGCGACGCCGCCGACGAGCTGAAGCATGCTGCGCATAAGGAGTCTCCTCTTGTTCGTTCGGTGGAAGCAGCCCAGCCGGCCCCCTCTGGGGCCCTGTCGGCTTTGCGTCCCCGGCTCGCGCCGGGTTTGCCTTTCACGCCGAGCGGACGGTCGTTGTCCCTGGCAGCTGTTTCATCGGTCACCTCGCACAGCGGGGTAGAAGTTCGGGCCGGGTTTTTTCGGCGAGCCCCGAGATTCCCCGGCCTGAGCGCACCTGAGGTGCTAAAGGGGTGCGGGACGGGTGCGGGACGCGTACCCGAAACGGGAGAAAAGGCGCGGCGGCCGTCAGGGAGACGGCCGCCGCGAAGATGCGCGCAGAGAGGGGGTCAGAGCTTGTAGAACGTCGTGTAGTGGTCGGGGGTGAAGTAGGCGACCTTCGAGGTCCGGTCCACCACGATCCGGTACGCATCACGCGACGCGCCCTTGGCCCGGGAGTAGACGTCGTACTCGTTGTAGGTGGAGGTGGGCAGCTGGCCCTCGCGGTTCTGGAACGTACCGCCGGTGTAGTTGTACTGGCCGTACGGCCAGGAGTACCACCCGGCGGTGAGCGGCCAGCTGAGCGAGGCCCACCCGGTGTACGCCGTCCGTGCGGCCGTGCAGGTGCTGATCGTGCAGCTGGAGTAGACGGCGGCCTGCGCGGCCGAGGTGGCGGTCGGCGCGACCACGGCGGGTGCGACGAGCGCGGTGCCGGAGAGGGCGAAGACCAGGGCGAGGCCGAGGAGGAGTCGGCGGATGCGGGGCAGGGGGGCGAGCCGGTCGACGGTCATGTGCGGTGCTCCCGACGTGAACGAGGGATGTGGCCGGACATCGGTCATCGTCGACGCTTCGCCGCCCCCGCGGTACCTCCCAGCGGCATCATTCCATCGGTGTTTACGAATGTTTTACGCGTTTCCGAGACCGTTGACCCAATCGACATAATCCGTCTCCGTCGATTGTCCCCGGCCTCGCATACCATCCGCGGCGGCCGTCTGCGGGAACGGGCCACTGATCGAGGTCGGCTCGACGACAGGGCCGTGAGCTGCGGTGACGCGCGGCTGCTCGGCGGTCATCGCGCCGGCCCGCCCGGTCGGCTGGCCGGTCGTGAAGCCGTTGAAGGCCGTGGTGTCACCCCGTCCGCGGCGCGGAGCGGCGGGCGGCTGCTGACCGGAGAAGCGAGGCTCGGCGGCGGGCGGCGGAGTGTGCGGCGCGACCGGCGGGGGAGTGTGCGCGGCCTCGGGCTGGGTGGGGTACGGCGTTCCGGACCGGAACGGGCTGCCGCTGCCGCCGCTGAACGGGTTGTTCGGCGTACCGGGTGCGGGCAGGACGCCGGTGTCGGAGGGCCGGAGCTGGTCCTCGGGGCGCTGCGCGGCGGCGGCCGCGGCCTGCGCTATGGCCGACTGCACCGGGGCGTCCCGGCGGGGCAGCGGGGTGCTCGCCGGGGAGTCGCCGGCCGGGCCCTCCGGGGTGCTCGCCGGGGAGTCGTGGCCGGGCTTGGCGCCGGGGGTGGCCGGGGCGCTGCGGACGATCGCGGCGATCACCGAGCCGAGCACGCCGGCACCGGCCGCGGTCATCGCCGACCAGTACGGGTCGAGCTGGAACCCGGCCGCGTCCTGGGCCGGGCCGGCGATCAGGTATGCCATGGTGAGCAGCGCGGCGCCGGGTAGCCCGGCGAACGCGACGGCCAGCGTGGACGTGCCCTTGCCGCGGCCGATCCAGCCGACGATCAGGCCGGCCAGCAGAGCGAGCACCGGCATGGTCAGGAACGGCGTGTGCTCGGCGACGGCGGCTGGGATCAGGCTGCCCTCCAGGACGCCGACGCGTACCGCGGTGGCCGTGTGGCCGGGCAGCAGCGAGGGCCCGATGGTGACCAGGGCGACGATCCAGGTCAGCACGCTCATCACGGCCAGGTTCCACCGGAAGACCGGCTTGGCCGCGGCCGCGGCGGCCGCGAAGATGCCCACCGCGGCGCCGATGCCGGCGGCGGCGCCGATCACGAAGACCGGCTGCACCCCGGCGACCACGGCGGACCGGGCCGGCTGCATGGTCAGCGGCAGTACCGCGAGGGAGCCGAGCCCGGCCGTGACGCCGAGGCCGATCGATCCGGCGGCGCTGACCGGGCGGGGCAGCCAGCGTGAGCGCATCCCGGTGGCGACGATCGCGCCGATGGCGGCCGCGGTCATCGTCATCCAGGCGACCCAGGCCAATTGTGCGGTCCATTGATCACGCGCTGTGATGTCGAGAGCCCGGTCGAGCCGTACCATGCCGAGCCCGTACGCGATGCCGAGTTGGCCCGCACCGACCACCGCGGCTGCCGTGGCGGTGGTGGCGACCAGCTTCACCCAGCTCCGAATTGCCATGCCGGGCACGTTACGGAATGCGGTGCGGGGTACGCCAGTACACGGACAGCTTCTTAAGGCGTCCTAAAATCTTGATCTTCCTCGATCGAGGAATGTCACTTTTCACGGTGATCACTCTGGGTCACTGCGGGGCGACGTAGGCGACATTCGCGGACCGTGATTCCATAGTGGACGATGAGCGATCACGGACAGCGGGTCCGTCGCGCCATGCCGAAATTTCGACAACGTGGTCCGCGACTTTTCTCCCACATGGTGGTTCGCCGCCCGGGGCCCGTTCGGTGAGACATTTGTGCACGTCAAACCCCATATATCGGGTCGCCGAGGTACGCGCGCACGCTTATCACCAGGGAACCTGCTTGTTTTCCAGGAGGATCAAGGCTTCCCAAACCCGCCCCCGTTCTGGTGAAATCGCCGCCGTGCCAAAACCGGCGCAGCTTCTGCTGTGTGCGCCGAACGGGGCCGGACCGCAGTCGTCAAACGGCCGCTGGACGGCCGATATGAGCGGGACGACCGCGAAGGAGAAGTCGTGAGCACGGGATCCTCGGGTCATGCTGTGCGACGCCGTTTCTTGCCTCGACTACGAGACGCGCGGATTCGCGCCAAGCTGGCCGGTTTGATGGTGATTCCACTTGCCGCAGTGCTGGTGCTGGGAACCGTTCGGCTGATCGAGGTACGCGGAACGGCGTCGGATTCGAGCCGAGTGGCCGACCTGACCAGAATCGGTACCGACATCTCCAACATCACTCGCCTCGTGCAGGTCGAGCGGATGGCCGCCGCGGCGTTCCTCGCCTCGCGCGGCAAGGACGAGAGCGGCTACGCGGACCGGATCAAAGAGGTCGACGCGCAGATCCAGACGTTCCGTGAGCACCGGGCCGATCTGCCCGATCTGCCGGACCGGGTGATGGACAAGTTCTCGGTGATCGACGAGCAGCTCGCCACCCTGACCGACACCCGCAACCAGGTCAACGGCCGCAAGGACATCACCGTCTTCGGCGCCATCCAGCAGTACGGCGACGTGCTGAACGGCCTCGCCGGCTTCGAGGACGCGGTCAGCCAGATCGCCGACCCGGGCTCGGCCGCCGACGCGCTCCGCTCGCTCGGCGCGTTCAGCCGGATCGAGAACTCGGTGGCCCAGCAGGAGGCGATCGCCTACTCGGTGCGGGTGAGCGGCGAGTTCACCCAGGTCCGTGACCAGCAGCTGACCGCCGCCAAGGCCAGCCGGGACTCGGCGTACACGGACTTCCGTACGCTCGCCTCGACGAACCAGATCGGCATGGTCGAGGCGATCCTCGCGGACGCCAAGATGACCACCGCGGACGGCCTGAACACCCGGCTGACCGGCAACCTCAAGGCCAGCCTCGACGACATCGTCAAGGCGTACGAGGACGTGCTGGACCTGCTGCGCACCACCGAGCGGACCCTCGAGGACCAGACGGTCGCGATCGCCGAGGACGCCGCCGCCAGCGCGAGCCGCCGGGCCACCATCGAGTTCGCCGTCGTGCTCCTCGCGCTGCTGACCACCATCGCGTTCGCGGTGGCGCTGGCCGCCAACCTGAACCTCGCGGCCCGCCGCCTGCGGCACGGCGCGCTCACCGTCGCCAACCGCGACCTGCCCGAGGCCGTGCACCGCCTGCAGGACATCGACAGCCTGGGTGACCGTGGCGTGGAGCGGATCCTCGCCGAGACCCGGGATCCCATCCGGCTTACCGGAAAGGACGAGTTCGGCCAGGTGGCCGAGGCGTTCAACATGGTGCACCGGGAGGCCATCCGGGTCGCCGCCGAGCAGGCCGCGCTCCGGACCAGCGTCTCCGCGATGTTCCTCAGCCTCGCCCGGCGCAGTCAGGCGCTGGTCGACCGGATGATCGGCGAGCTCGACGGCATCGAGCGCACCGAGGAGGACCCGAAGCGGCTCGCGAAGCTCTTCGACCTGGACCACCTGGCCACCCGGATGCGCCGCAACGACGAGAACCTGCTGGTGCTGGCGGGTGCCGAGGTGGGCACCCCGCGCCGCGAGGACGCGCCGCTGATCGACGTGCTGCGCGCCGCCCAGTCCGAGGTGGAGCAGTACAACCGGATCGAGTTCGGGTCGATCGACACCGACGTGCTGGTGATGGCCGGCGCCGTCAACGACACGGTCCGCCTGATCGCCGAGCTCTTCGACAACGCGACCCACTTCTCGCCGCCGACCACCCAGGTGATGGCGTCCGGCCGGCAGATCGGCCACCACGCGGTGGTCCAGATCGAGGACCGCGGCCTGGGCATCTCCGCCGACCAGCTGGAGATGATCAACCGGCGTCTGGCCGAGCCGACCGAGGTCGACGTGGCCACGTTCCGCCTGATGGGCTTCGCGGTCATCGCCCGGCTCGCCAGCCGGCACGGCATCCGGGTGCGGGTGCTGCCCGGCCGCGAGGGCGGGACGATCGCCGAGGTCACCCTCCCCTCGGACATCGTCATGGTGCCCGGCGTCCCGGCGGTGCCGCAGCGCTCCGCCGGCTGGAACCGTTCGCCCGCGACACCGCAGCTCTCCGCGGGCTCGGACTACCGCCCGCCGATCCGCGCGGTCGCCTCGCAGAGCCCGGCCCTGCCGCGGATGCAGCAGCTGCCGGCCGCCGAGGACGACCTCGACCTGCGCCCGACCCCGGACCGTCCGAAGCTGCCCACCCGGGTGCCGGCGTCGGCGACCGCGGGACCCGAGGCCCCGCCGGCCCGGTACGGCGCCCAGCCCGAGCCCCCGGCTCCGGCTCCGGCCGCCGTCCCGGCCGCCCAGCCGGCCTGGCACACCCCGTCCTACGAGCAGCCCGGGTACGGGCGGCCCGCGTACACCGAGCCGGCCTACACCCAGCCCGCCTACGAGCAGCCGGCCGCGCCGTCCTGGCAGAGCCAGTCGGCCGCCCAGCCCGCCTACCAGCAGCCGGTCGCCCGGACCGCGTACTCCCCGCCCGCCGCGCAGCCCGCTTACGCGCAGCCGGCGGCACAGCCCGCCTATGCGGCGCAGCCGGCCGGGTACGCTCAGCCCGCCCAGAGCAACGGCTGGAGCGCGCCGATCCAGGTCGAGATGCAGCAGAGCTGGTTCGAGGTGACCGCCTCGTCCACCCGGCCGGAGGGCGGGATGCCGACCGCGGGGTACGCTCCGCCGCCGACCCCGATGCAGCCGATCTCCGCACCCCCCTCGGCGCACCACCCGGCCCCCGCGACATCGACACCCCCTGCTGCTACCGTTCCCAGGCCACGAGTGTCCCCAGAGGACAGATGGCGTACGGCGGCGGACGAGGGGTGGGCGCGCGCGATGGCCGCGGCCGCGCCGAGGGACGCCGGTAATACGATGTCTGGCCTGCCCAAGCGGGTCCCTCAGGCACAGTTGGTTCCCGGCGGCGTGCAGCCCGCGCCCCGGGCACAGAACCGTCGCAGCGCCGACGAGGTGCGCGGACTGCTGTCCGCCTACACCCGTGGCGTCCAGCGAGGGCGGACGGACGGCGTCGCCGAGTCCGGCGCCGCGGCATTCCAGGCCACTAAGGAGAACAACAAGTGACCAGGCCTCCCACCATGCAGGACATGGGCTGGCTGCTCAACAACTTCGCCGACAGCATCGCGGGCGTCGCGCACGTCGTCGCGACCTCCGCCGACGGCCTGCTGCTGGCCCAGACGAGGGATCTGCCAGCGGACCGGGCGGACCAGCTCGCCGCGATCTCCTCCGGCGTGGTCAGCCTGACCGACGGTGCTTCCCGGATGTTCAATGCCGGTCAGGTGCAGCAGACCATCATTGAAATGGACAGCGGTTACCTTTTCCTGATGTCCATCAGCGACGGCTCATGCATGGCCGTTCTGGCTGCTCGCAGCTGCGATGTCGGTCAGGTCGGCTACGAGATGGCCCTCTTGGTGGAGCGCGTGGGTGCGGCACTGTCGCCGGCGCCACGCGCAGCCGTCGGCTATTAGACGCCGGGCCCGGACGAGCTCGGTGGGAGTTGAGGTGACCGCGACATGACAGAGCCGCAGGATCCCAGGGGAAGCCTGGTGCGGCCGTACGCGGTTACCCGCGGCCGGACCGAGCCCATCCGGGAGATACCGATCGAAGCGGTCCTGGTCGCCAACGCGGCGGCCGTGCAGGAAGCCCGCTTCGCCGGACATGACAAATACCGCATCGCCGTGCTGTGTGAGCCGAAGGCCCAGTCGCTCGCCGAGTTGGCGGCCCTGACCCGGCTGCCCCTCGGGGTGGCCCGGGTCCTCGTCGCCGACATGGTGGCCGGTGGATTACTCGCGTTGCACAGTGCCGCTCCCCGACAGAGCTACACGGAGCGGATGGATTTGCTGGGAAGGGTGTTGAGTGGACTTCGCAAGCTCTGAGAGAGCGGTGTCGCCTCCGGAGATCGTCTCGGCGAAGATCGTGGTGGCCGGTGGCTTCGGCGTGGGCAAGACCACGCTGGTCGGGGCGGTCTCCGAGATCGAGCCGCTGACCACCGAGGCGGTGATGACCACCGCCGGCGCCGGCATCGACGACGCCTCCAAGGTGCCCTCCAAGGGCTCCACCACCGTGGCGATGGACTTCGGCCGGATCACCATGGCCGACGACCTGATCCTCTACCTGTTCGGCACCCCGGGCCAGACCCGCTTCTGGTTCATGTGGGACGAACTCATCCGCGGCGCCGTCGGTGCCGCCGTGCTGGTCGACACGCGCCGTCTCACCGACGCGTTCGCCCCGCTCGACTACTTCGAGAACAGGCACCTGCCGTACCTGGTGGCCGTGAACTGTTTCGACACCGCTCCCCGTTACGAGGCCCACGAGGTCCGCGAGGCACTGGCGATCCCGCCACACGTCCCGCTGGTCATGTGCGACGCCCGGCACCGGGAGTCCGCCAAGGAGGTCCTGATCGGCGTCGTCGAACACGCCATGGCCACCCTGGTCGCCGAGCACGAGGCCGGCCCGACGCTGGTCGGCTGAGCCTCTTCGGCGAGTTCAACTTCAACTTCATAAGACCCATGTCGCATCGGGGTGGTGGGTGCAGACCGCTGCTCCCGCCGAGGGCGCGGGGCGGTTCGCTGGCCGCTGGCGCGTCCAAACCGCTCACCACCCCGCGCGACCTGCGTAACCACTCCCGCTCACCCCACCCCACACGCCCTCCGCCTCGCGCCACCTAGCCCGCCGTCGCGCCACCTCGCGTCGTCTCACGCCTCACCGTGCGCCATTTTTCCGTTTCATGCCTCTTTGTGCCGCCCCGCGCCGCACCCCGTGCCGCCGCCCCGTTACCTGATGCCACCTCGCGCCGCCGCGGGGTTTTTGCCCGGGCAGGGGCGGTGCCGAGCCGTCGTGTCGCTCTGTCGCCCCCAGCCGGACCGCTGTGTGGCTGTCGCCCCTAGCCGAGTCGTTGTGTGGGGCTGTAGTCCCCAGGCGAGTCGCTGTCCCGTCGTCGCCCCACGCAAGCCGCTGTGGCGGGCTGTCGCTCCCGGATGCGTTGCCGGGGTGGGCGGGGGTGGGCTGGCTAGGTGGGGAGGCGGTAGCCGCGCTTGACGACCGTCTGGATGGCGCCGGGGACGGACAGGCCGGCGCGGAGACGGGCGACCGCCATCTCGACCGCGTGCTCGTCGGCGCCGCGGGGCAGCGTCTGCAGGAGGGCGGCCCGGGACAGGACCCGGCCCGGCGCGTTGGCGAGGGCCCGCAGTACGGCCATCGGGCCCGGTGCGAGCGGCCGGAGCTCCCCGTCCACCACGGCGGCGTGCCCGCGCAGGGTGATCGAGTGGCCGTTGACCTGCACCGAGACCGCCCGTTTGGGCAGCTCCTCGACGAGCGTGCGGACCAGCGAGCTCAGCCGTGCCCGGGCGGGCGTGGAGACCGGGACGTCGACCCGGCGCAGCGGAGCGGCGGTGACCGGGCCCACGCAGGCGGCCAGGACGTCGGTGCGGAACGCGTCGAGGAGAGCCTCGGTGCTGGGAGCCGCCGTACGCAGAAGGGCCTGAACCGCCGCGGCCGAGGTGAACGTCACGGCATCGACGAGTTTCCCGGCGACCAGGTCGACCAGCCGGTGCAGCGGGGCCTGGTCGGTCGGCGGCGCCCAGCGGTAGACCGGGACCTCGATCACCCGGGCTCCGGCGGCCTGGAGCGCCTCGGTGTACTCCGGCTGGCTCTCGCCGTGCAGCTGCATGGCGACCGTGAGTCCGGACACACCCCGGGCGGTCAGGTGCTCGACCACCTCCTCGTAGCCCTCGCCCTCCGGTGACCAGCTGTCCTTCAGGCCGGCGGCGCGGACGGCGGCTCGGGCCTTCGGTCCCCGGGCGACCAGGTAGGCACGGCCGAGCGTGGTCCGCAGCGGGTCGGCCAGGCCCCAGCCCTCGGCCGCCTCGAGCCAGCCGCGCATCCCGATACCGGTGTTGACCAGCACGATGTCCGGCGGGTTGTCCAGGCAGGCGCGGGTGGCGGCGCGGAGCTCGGCGTCGTCGGCGATCGGCACGATGCGCAGCGCGGGAGCGATCACGACGCGTGCGCCGCGGCTCTCCAGCAGGCTGGCCAGCTCGTCCCGGCGACGGTCGGAGGTGACACCGATGGTGTAGCCGGAGAGGGTGGCCGTCGGCTCGGCCAGCGCGGCCGCGGTCAGCACCGGCCGGCGGGCTCCCGGGGTCCGGTCCGTCATCCGGCGATGGTCCTCTGCGCAGTCCTCACGGACTTGTCGAGAAGTCGCGGCGTGGCCGGGCGGTCCACCGAAGGGCACGCTCGAAGCCCGCCGTCCTCAGCGTCGACCCGCTCCCATGTCACGCCTGCGGTCCTCGCCATGCCTCCGTCCGGGGCACGCCGCGACTTCTCCTCGCCACTCCGGCGAACCGGGGTGGCGGACACCGTCAGGTCCGTCCTCAACCCTGACGGTGGTCTCTCCATGGTGCGCCCGTGGACGCCGCGTCGGCCGAAGCCGGGCCGCGTCGTCGGAAGGTACGCACCGTTGGGCATGTCCCGAAGCGTGCCGTTGGGGAATTTCAACCAAGCGTCCCATTTGTTTCGAGCCTGCTAAGAGGCATCGAGCGGGACATGACACACCCGAGAAGGGTGGGTCATCGGCGGCGAGTATGCTGGATGTGCATGGGGTCCCTCCCAGATCACCTATCGGGGATGGCCTGCTTTGACCACGCGCCGCGCGGCCGGGTATTGTTGCCTGCTGTTGTGCGATAGCTGCGAGCGCTCCCCCTCCGGGGGTGCTTGGTGTTCGTGACTCACACGACCAGCGCGCGCCCCCAGACCGACGACGAGACAAGGTAATTCTGTGCGTACGTACAGCCCGAAGCCGGGTGAGATCGAGCGTCAGTGGCACATTATCGACGCTTCTGACGTCGTCCTGGGCCGCCTGGCTACCCACACCGCCACTCTTCTGCGTGGCAAGCACAAGCCGACGTTCGCACCGCACGTCGACACCGGCGATTTCGTGGTGATCATCAACGCCGGCAAGGTCGCCCTGACCGGCAACAAGCGGCAGACCAAGGTTGCGTACCGGCACTCCGGTTACCCGGGCGGTCTGAAGCAGGTCGGCTACGAGGAGCTGCTCTCCAAGCGCCCCGAGAAGGCGATCGAGCTGGCCGTCAAGGGCATGCTTCCGCACAACAAGCTCGCGCGGCAGATCATCAAGAAGCTGAAGGTCTACCCGGGCGCCGAGCACCCGCACGCCGCTCAGCAGCCGCAGCCGTTCGAAATCACCCAGATCGCGCAGTGAGCGCGGGAGAAGGCAGCAGCATGACCGACATCATCGAGCCCGAGGTCGTCGAGGCCGTCGAGACCGTCGAGGAGCCCGCTGAGACGGTCGTCGTGGTCGAGGCCGCTCCGGCCGCCGTCCGCGCCCCGCGCCCGGGTGACCGTCCCGTGCAGACCGTGGGCCGCCGCAAGGAGGCCATCGTCCGCGTGCGCCTCGTGCCCGGCACCGGCAAGGTCACCTGCAACGGCCGTGACCTCGAGAACTACTTCCCGAGCAAGGTGCACCAGCAGCTCATCCGTGAGCCCCTGGTGACCACCGAGCGCGCCGAGCAGTTCGACGTCATCGCGAACCTGCGTGGCGGCGGCATCACCGGGCAGGCCGGCGCGCTGCGCCTCGGCATCGCCCGCGCGCTGATCGCGCACGAGCCGGACGACCGCCCGGCCCTGAAGAAGGCCGGCTTCCTGACCCGTGACGCCCGGGTCAAGGAGAGCAAGAAGTACGGTCTCAAGAAGGCCCGTAAGGCTCCGCAGTACTCGAAGCGCTGATTTTGCGCCACGTCTGACCGACGGCCGAGTTACGCTCCCCGAATTTGGGGGCGTGCTCGGCCGTCGCCGTTTCACCGTTGTTTCACTCCCTCCCCAACTAGCCGTACCGGTCACTCCGGCCCCGGGCCCCCAACGACGCCAGAGGGACCGTGCTGCGACCGGCGAAAGGAAGCCGCCATGGGGCGACTCTTCGGCACCGACGGCGTTCGTGGTCTTGCGAACGGCGATCTGCTCACCCCCGAACTCGCTCTCTCGGTCGCCGTCGCGGCGGCCCGGGTCCTCGTCGAGAGCGACAGCAGTCACCAGCCGCTCGCCATCGTGGGGCGTGACCCCCGGGCCAGCGGCGAGATGCTGGAGGCAGCGGTCGTAGCGGGCCTGACCAGCGCGGGCGCGAACGTGGTCCGGGTCGGTGTGCTGCCGACGCCGGCGGTCGCGTACCTGGTGGGGCAGACCGGTGCCGATCTGGGTGTGATGCTCTCCGCGTCGCACAACGCCATGCCGGACAACGGGATCAAGCTCTTCGCCGCTGGTGGCCAGAAGCTGCCGGACGAGCTGGAGGAGCGGATCGAGAAGACGATCGAGGACGGGCACGGGCTGGTCGGCCGCCCCACCGGCGCCGGCATCGGCCGGGTGCACGACCTGCTGGACGGTGCCGAGCACTACATCAAGCACCTGGTCGAGTCGCTGCCGCACCGGCTCGAGGGCATCAAGGTCGTGGTGGACTGCGCGAACGGGGCGGCCAGCGAGGTCGGTCCGGTGGCGTATCGGGAGGCGGGCGCCGAGGTCATCGCGATCCACGCCGAGCCGGACGGCCTGAACATCAACGAGAACTGCGGGTCCACCCACCTGGAGCGGGTGCAGGAGGCGGTCGTACGGGAAGGGGCTGATCTCGGTCTTGCCCATGACGGTGACGCTGACCGCTGCCTGGCGGTGACCGCGTCGGGTGACGTCGTGGACGGTGACCAGATCATGGCGATCCTCGCGCTCGCCATGCGCGACGCCGGTCGGCTCACCGAGAACACCCTGGTGGCGACCGTGATGAGCAACCTGGGCCTGCGGATCGCGATGAAGCAGTCCGGCATCAAACTGATCGAGACCAAGGTCGGCGACCGGTACGTGCTGGAGGAGCTTCAGGCCGGCGGTCTGGCCCTGGGTGGCGAGCAGAGCGGGCACATCGTGATGCCGGCCTACGCCACCACCGGCGACGGCGTCCTGACCGGCCTGCACCTGATGGCGCAGCTCGCCGCCACCGGCAAGTCGCTGGCCGACCTGGCCGCCGTGGTGCACCCGCTGCCCCAGGTGCTGATCAACGTGCAGGTGGGTGACCGGGAGGCGGGTGCCGCGGCCCCGACCGTGCAGGCCGCGGTGGCCCTCGCCGAGAACGAGCTCGGCGAGACCGGCCGGGTGCTGCTCCGCCCGTCCGGTACCGAGCCGCTGGTCCGGGTGATGGTCGAGGCCGCCACCGAGGAGACCGCGCGCAGTGTCGCCGAGCGGATCGCCGACGAGGTCCGCGCGGCCAGCCCGGCGAAGTAGGCGGGCCTTACGCGAGCGTCTTGAGGCGGCCGACGGCTTCGTCGATCACCTCGGGGCGCTTGCAGAAGGCGAACCTGATGAGGTGCCGGCCCGCGTCCTGATGGTCGTAGAAGACCTGGGTCGGCACCGCCACCACGCCACACCTGTCCGGCAGCTCGCGGCAGAACGCGACGCCGTCGGTCCCGCCCAGCGGCCGGATGTCGGCGGTCACGAAGTAGGTGCCCTCCGAGGGCAGGACACCCAGCCCGGCCGCGGTCAGCCCCTCGACCAGGCGATCCCGGTTGGCCTTCAGCCGGGCGGTGAAACCGGTGAAGTACGCGTCCGGCAGGCCCAGGGCCACGGCGACGGCGGGCTGCAGCGGCCCCGCGTTCACGAAGGTCAGGAACTGCTTGACCCGCTGGACCGCGGAGACCAGTTCGGCCGGCCCGGTCGCCCAGCCGATCTTCCAGCCGGTGCAGGAGAACGTCTTGCCGGCCGAGGAGATCCGCAGGGTGCGCTCGCGCATGCCGGGCAGGCTCGCCAGCGGGACGTGTTCCCCCTCGAAGATCAGGTGCTCGTACACCTCGTCGGTCACGGCGTACGTCCGATGCTCCCGACAGAGTTCGGCGATCAAGGCCAGCTCGGCGGGGGTGAAGACCTTGCCGGTCGGGTTGTGCGGCGAGTTGAGCAGCACCAGACGGGTACGCGGCCCGAACGCCGCCCGCAGCGCCTCCTCGTCGAACCGGTACCGCCCGTCGGGGCCCGGCCGCAGCGTGACCGGACGGCGGACCGCGCCCGCCAGGGTGATCGCGGCGGCGTACGAGTCGTAGTACGGCTCGAAGCAGACCACCTCGTCGCCCGGCTCGCAGAGCGCCAGGATCGTCGCCGCGATCGCCTCGGTGGCGCCGGCGGTGACCACCACCTCGGTGTCCGGATCCGTGGTCAGCCCCCAGAACCGCTGATCGTGCGCCACGATCGCCTGCCGGAGTGCGGGGATGCCGGGTAGCGGCGGGTACTGGTTCGCCCCTGCGGCGAGCGCCTCGGCCGCCGCGGCGAGCATCTCCGGTGGGCCGTCGGTGTCCGGGAAGCCCTGACCGAGATTGACCGCTCCGGTACGGATCGCGAGAGCGGACATCTCGCTGAAGATCGTGGTTCCGAACGGGCGCATGCGTTCGACGAGCGGCACTGACGCTCCCTACTTGATGACGATCTTGTTGCACGTGGCCGTGGCGGCCGGCCCCGACGCGGTGTCCTCCGACACGATCTCACCATCGATGGTCACGCGACAGGTGATGCTGCCGTCCAGCAGGCTGTGCCGGATCGCCGAGACCGAGACGACCGCCGCGCCGGACATGGTGATCTTCTTCTTCCACGGCAGCTCGACGCGGGTCTCCTGCTGCGGCAGCTCGTTCAGCTTCTCGGTCCAGACCACGCTGGCCGCGCCGTCCCCGGTTACCTGATAGACCACGTTGATCTCGGTGTCGCCGAGGCCGGGCACGTTCGGCACGTCGGTGGGGAGCTGGGTCGGCAGCGCGGTCGGGATCGCCTCGGTGGTCTGCTTCACCCTGTCCGAGGTGCGCTGGTAGAGCAGCACGCCGGTAGTGGCGATGCCGCCGCAGAGCAGTGCGCCGATGGCGAGGACCAGTGCCACCAGCGGCGCGTTGCTGCGCCGGGGCGCCGGGGTGTAGGCCGGCGGATATCCGGTCCCGTGCCCGGTCCCGTGCCCCTGCTGGTAGCCCGTCGGGTCGTATCCCGGCTGGTGACCCGGCTCTGGGCGGCCGACCGGCGGGAACTCCGAGGTCGGCGGATAGTCCGGTCCCGGCTCGCTCATGTGACTGACGGTACTCCTGTGATGAAAACCCGCTTTCGATCAAATTGCGTGCTCGAAAGAGTGCTTCCTGCGCATGACGTCTGCGCGAAAGTCGGATACGCTGCCCCGCATGTGTGGGATCGTGGGTTACGTAGGCGGCCGTCCTGCGTTGAGCATCGTGCTGGATGGTCTGCGGCGACTCGAATATCGCGGTTACGACTCCGCGGGCGTCGCCATCATCGACAATGACGTGGTTCGCACCGAGAAGCGTGCGGGCAAGCTGGCCAACCTGGAGAAGGCGCTCGCCGAGCGCGGGGCGGACGGGATCGCCGCCGGCGTGACCGGTATCGGCCACACCCGGTGGGCCACCCACGGCGGGCCGACCGACCGGAACGCCCACCCGCACCTCTCCGCGGACGGCCGGGTCGCGGTCATCCACAACGGCATCATCGAGAACTTCGCCCGGCTCCGCAGCGAACTGGAGGCCCAGGGCATCGAGTTCCGCAGCGACACCGACACCGAGTGCGCGGCCCACCTGCTCGCCCTGGAGATGAGCGCGCTGCGCGCCGCGGGTGGCGAGGAGGGTCCCGCGCTGCTCGCCGAGGGCATGCGCCGGACCGTACGCCGCCTGGAAGGTGCCTTCACCCTGCTCGCCGTCGACGTCGAGGTGCCGGACGCGGTGGTCGCCGCCCGGCGCAACTCGCCGCTGGTGGTCGGCCGCGGCGACGGGGAGAACTTCCTGGCCAGCGATGTGTCGGCGTTCATCGAGCACACCCGTGAGGCGATCGAACTCGGTCAGGACCAGGTCGTCCTGATCACCCCGGCGGGCATCGAGATCACCGGCTTCGACGGCTCGCCCGGCGTCGGCACCGAGTTCCACATCGACTGGGACGCCTCGGCCGCCGAGAAGGGCGGCTACGAGTACTTCATGCTCAAGGAGATCGCCGAGCAGCCCCAGGCGATCGCCGACACGCTGCTGGGCCGTCTCTCCGAGCGCGGCGAGATCATCCTGGACGAGGTCCGCCTCACCGACCAGGACCTGCGCGACGTCGACAAGGTCTTCATCGTCGCGTGCGGCACGTCGTACCACGCCGGCATGGTCGCCAAGTACGCGATCGAGCACTGGGTCCGGATCCCCTGCGAGGTGGAGCTCGCCAGCGAGTTCCGATACCGCGACCCGATCCTGGACCGCTCCACTCTGGTGATCGCGATCAGCCAGTCCGGCGAGACCATGGACACCCTGATGGCGATCCGGCACGCCAAGGAGCAGAAGGCCCGCGTCCTGGCGATCTGCAACACCAACGGCTCGACGATCCCGCGCGAGTCCGACGCGGTGCTCTACACCCACGGCGGCCCGGAGGTCGCCGTCGCCTCCACCAAGGCATTCATGACCCAGCTGGTCGCCTGCTACCTGATCGGCCTGCACCTGGCCCAGATCCGCGGCGTGATGTACGCCGACGAGGTCGCCGCCGTCGTCTCCCGCCTGCGCCGCACCCCGGACAACCTGCGCGTCCTGCTCGACCGGATGGAGGACGTCCGCGTGCTGGCCCGGGACCTGAAGACCGCCTCGACGGTGCTCTTCATCGGCCGGCACGTCGGCTTCCCGGTCGCTCTCGAGGGCGCGCTGAAGCTCAAGGAGCTGGCGTACATGCACGCCGAGGGCTTCGCCGCCGGTGAGCTCAAGCACGGCCCGATCTCCCTGATCGACCAGGGCACCCCGGTGATCTGCGTCGTACCCTCCCCGCAGGGTCGCGGCGTGATGCGCGACAAGGTCGTCTCCAACATCCAGGAGGTCCGCGCCCGCGGTGCCCGCACCATCGTGATCGCCGAGGAGGGCGACGACGACGTGGCGGCCTTCGCCGACCACCTCATCCACGTCCCGCACACGCCGACCCTGCTGGCGCCGTTGATGACCGTGGTGCCGCTGCAGATCCTGGCCTGCGAGATCGCCGCCGCCCGCGGCAACGACGTCGACCAGCCCCGCAACCTGGCCAAGTCCGTCACCGTCGAATAGGCGCCTTCACCGACCCGTGTCGCGGAAGCCGGCCGAGTGGTCGGCTTCCGAAGCACGGGCTAGGGCCCGGGCCGGTCGCCCAGCGTGATCGCCGCCAGCGCGTCGAGAGCCGGCCGGCCCGGATCCCAGTAGCCCAGGTGCCCGGCGTCCACCTGGCTGTGGAACACCCGCGCGCCGAACCCCGGATCGCTCGGATCCCGCCCGAACCACAGATCCCGCCCCGGATGCCGGTCGACCGGGTCGATCGCGAGGTACTGGATCGGGTCGCTCACCGACGTCGAGGCCCAGACCCGCTGCCCGGCCGGAAGGTGCAGCTCGCCCACCGAGTCCGCCCCGACCCCCGGCGAGCCGACGAAGACCACGTTCTCCGCGGCCAGCCCGCCCGCGGCCGCCCGGCCCACCAGCAGCGACCCGTAGCTGTGACCCAGAACGGTCAGCCGCCCCGCTCCCTCGTGGGTCGTCCGCAGACCCTCCTGGAAGCTCCGCAGCCCGGCGGCGCCCTCCTCGGCCTGCCGCGCGGACCAGGCCTCGTCCAGGAAGTCGGGCGCGTCGTAGTCCAGCCAGAGGATCGCGCTGGTGGCCTCGGCCGGCCGCACGTCGGTGGCGCGCTCGGCGACCCGTTCGGCGCGGGTCAGCTCGCCGCCGACGGACTCCAGATCGGCGGTCATCCCCGGTACATGGGTCAGAACGTTATCGGCCAGGTCCGGGTCACCCAGGGCGATCACGGCCCGGCCGTCCGCCGCCACGTTCAGGCCTATCAGGTACGCCCGGAGCCCGCTCCCGCCATCGCCGCTCCCGCCATCGCCGCCGCCGCTGCTCCAGGCCGAGCCGTACCCGCCGTCGCCGCTGCCGCTTTTCCCGGCCGGGGCTGAGCCGCTCGCGCCGTCGATCCGGGCCCGCAGCGCGTCCAGCCCGGCCCGGTTCGGCAGGGTGTCGAGGAGCAGCCGGTTGGCGAGATCCCGATCGGCCACCGGAACCCCGGCGAACCCGGCCACCGACCCCGGCTCCACCGCGAGCAGCCACATCCGCTCCGCCGCGCCGAGCCCGCCCCACCAGGCACGCACCTCCGCCGCCGTAGCCGCGCAGCTCGGCCGGTCCCGGGCCCGTGGTGGCACCGCCTCCACCGAGATCCCGGCCAGCCGCTCGACGGTCGCCGTGTCCGCCTCCGCCGCGATCGACAGCGCCGCCGCCAGATCCGCCGAGCCCGCCACCGGCGCCGCCGACCCGGTGGCGACGCCCGCCGACCCGATGATCGCCCCCACCGATGCCGCGGCCGGAGCCGCCGATCCCGCCGGCGCGGTCGCCGGCGGCGGTGCGGAGACCGTGCCGTCGTCGTGGATGACCAGGCCGGCGGCGCGTGCCCGGTCGAGCAGGGATCGCGCCCGGCCCAGCGCCGCCGCGAACTCGCTGAGCGCCTGATCGACCCGCCAGCACACCAGCCGGAACAGCGTGATCCGCCGCCGGAACCCGTCGATCACGGCGGTCGCCGCGTCCGCCGCCGCGCCGGACCAGGCCGCGCGCAGCCGGGTGACCAGCGAGCCCAGATCGGCGCCGAGAACCCCGGCCAGCGCCGCCCAACGTCGCCAGTCCAGCGCCGCCGCCGTCCAGCGCGCCGGATCGGTGGCCCGGAGCCGCGCGTACGTGACCCGACCCGAGAAGGAAAGTGTGACCCGACCCGAGAAGGAGAGCGGAGCGGCGGTCATCGAGCGGCCCGGAAGCGGGTGGACGTGCGGGCGTCGGCGTCCTCGTACTCCAGAACGGTGGTGGAGATCGACGCCGACGTGCCGGAGAGATCGGCGCTCAGCTCCCGCATGCGGTGGCCGGCCGCCTCGGCGGCTCGCTCGGCGGAGTAGGCGGACGCCCAGCGCGGCGGCGGGATCAGCCCCGGCACCGCACTCGCCGCGTCACCCGCCTGGACGGCGGCGGCGGTCACCGCGGCGGCGACACGGCCCAGCGCGGCGGTGTCGACACGAACATGGCCGGCCGAGCCGGTCCGCGGGTCGTCGCCGTGCGGGTCGTCGCCGTGAAGGTCGTCGGCGTGCGGGTGGTCGACGGTGTCGACATGGGGATCGGGACGCATCGGCGACCTCCGGGCGAGACGGCGGGACACGTCGACGTTAGGGCTGCCGGAGACGTCGTGGGCCGGCCTGTGGACAGCGGATCCCACTGTCCACAGGCTGGGCCGGGTGTTGAGAAAGTCACCACGAGCACCGTTAGTGTGGCCGTGTGATCGTGTCTGTCGGCATTGACGTCGTCCTGGTGGAGCGCTTCGCCCGTGCTCTGGATCGGACCCCGCTGCTCGCTGACCGCCTGTTCACCGAGGAGGAGCGGACCACCGGCTCCGGCAACCCACGCTCGCCCGAGTCGCTGGCCGCCCGGTTCGCGGCGAAGGAGGCGGTGGCCAAGGCCCTCGGCGCTCCGGCCGGCATGCGCTGGCACGACTGCGAGATCGTCACCGATCCGGACGGGCGTCCCTGGTTGACCGTCTCCGGTACGGTCGCCGCCGCCGCGTCCGAACGCGGTGTGAACCGGTGGCACCTGTCGTTGTCGCACGACGGCGGGATCGCGTCCGCGATGGTGGTGGCCGAGGCCTAGGCCGCTGAGCCGGGGCCGGTCAGTGTCGGGGCCGGTCAGTGTCGGGGCCGGTCGGGGTCAGTCAGGGGAGGAGACGGGATGCGGCAGGCGTGGCGGGTCACGGACGTACGCGCGGCGGAGAAGGCGCTGATGGCGACGCTGCCGGAGGGCACGCTGATGCAGCGCGCCGCAGCCGGACTGGCCCGCCGGTGCGCGCTGCTGCTGGAGGACTCCGGCGGTGTCTACGGCGCCCGGGTGCTGCTGCTGGTGGGCAGCGGCGACAACGGCGGCGACACGCTCTACGCCGGCGCCGCCCTGGCCTCCCGCGGCGCTCAGGTGCGGGCGCTGCTGCTCAGCCCGGAGCGCGTCCATCTGGCCGGGCTCGCCGCGCTGCGCCAGGCAGGCGGGTTCACCACGGCCGACCTGCCGACCCGTGCGGACCTGGTGATGGACGGCATCGTCGGGATCGGGGCGAGCGGCGGGCTGCGTCCCCCGGCGGCGGCGATCGTGCGCGAGCTGGGCGGGCTGCGCGGGCGTGACGGGCGGCGGCCGATCGTGGTGGCGGTGGACGTGCCCAGCGGCGTGACGGTGGACACCGGTGACGTGCCCGCCGAGGCGGTGACCGCGGACGTCACGGTGACCTTCGGCTGCCTCAAGCCGGCCCACGTGATCGGCCCGGCGGCGACCCGCTGCGGCCAGGTCGAGCTGGTCGACATCGGTCTGGCCCGGACGCTGACCGCGGATCCGGCGGTCCGGGTGGCGGAGGCAGCCGACATCGCGGAGTGGTGGCCGAGGCCGGACGCGACCTCGGACAAGTACTCGCGCGGCGTGGTCGGCCTGGCCACCGGATCGGCCGGCTACCCCGGGGCGGCCCTGCTCTCGGCCACCGGCGCGCTGGCCGGGCCGACCGGCATGGTGCGGTATGCGGGCAGTGCCCACCGGGAGGTGGTCCGGGCGCATCCGTCGGTGGTCGCGGCGCCCCGGGTCGCCGAGACGGGGCGGGTGCAGGCCTGGGTCTGCGGGTCCGGGCTCGGCACCACGGACGAGGCGCGTACCGAACTGCGCAGCGTCCTGGCCACCTCCCTGCCGGTGCTGCTGGACGCGGACGCGATCACCCTGCTGGTCGGCGGCGAGCACGCCGAGGACCTGCGCCGCGACGCCCCGCTGGTGCTCACCCCGCACGACGGCGAGTTCACGCGACTGGCCGGCGAGGCGCCCGGTGCCGACCGGGCGGGCTCGGCGGCCCGGCTCGCGGCGTGGACCAACGCGGTGGTGCTGCTCAAGGGCGACCGGACGATCGTCGCCTCGCCCGCGGGGGAGATCTGGGCCAACCCGACGGGCAGCCCGGCGCTGGCCACGGCGGGCTCCGGCGACGTCCTGGCCGGGCTGCTCGGCTCGCTGCTCGCGGCCGGGTTGCCTCCGGTGCGCGCGGCGGTCGCGGCGGCCTACGTGCACGGCATGGCCGGTCGCCGCGCGGCCCTGGACGGCCCGGCGACCGCCCCGGACGTGGCGGCCGCCCTGCGCCCGATCCTCGCCGCCCTGCTCAGCTGAGCGCACCCGCCGTCGGCCGGAGCGGGAGCGCGGGCGGTGGCTGCCGGGGCCGGAGCGGGAGCGCGGGCAGCTGCCGGGGGGCGTGGCGATCCGGTGTGGTGGTGAGGGTGCCGGCGGGGTGAGGTGCGGGGGTGGGGTAGGACACCCGGTCCGGCCGGAACTGTCGTACCCCTCAGTAGGGTGGATGGCATGTGGCAGGCCGAAGTCAGCGTCGATCTGGGCGCGATCCGGGACAACGTCGCGGCGGTGCGCGCCGGTATCTCCGCCGAGGTGCTGGTCGCGGTCAAAGCGGATGGGTATGGGCACGGCATGGTTCCGTCCGCCCGCGCGGCGGTGGCCGGCGGTGCGACCTGGATCGGCGTGGCCACCCTCGACGAGGCGCTCGCCCTGCGCCGGGGCGGTATCACCGTCCGGGTGCTCTCCTGGCTGCTCGCGCCCGGGCTGCCGCTGCACGAGGGGATCGAGGCCGGCGTCGACCTGAGCGCGGCCACCCCGGGGCTGATCGACGAGCTGGTCGCCGCCGCGCGGCGGGCCGGGCAGCCGGCCCGGGTGCACCTCAAGCTCGACACCGGGCTGCACCGTGGCGGGGCGGTCCGGGAGGACTGGCCGGCGCTGCTCGAGGCGGCCGCCAAGGCCGAGGCGGGCGGGGACATCGAGATCGTCGGGATCTGGAGTCATTTCGCCTGTGCCGACGAGCCCGGCGACTCCTCGATCGACCGGCAGCTCGCCACCTTCGAGGAGGGGCTGGCCCTGGCCCGGCAGTATGCGATCGAGCCGCGGTTCCGGCACATCGCCAACTCGGCGGCCACGCTGACCCGGCCGGACGCGCACTACGACATGGTCCGGCTGGGGATCGCGGCGTACGGGCTGTCGCCGATCGCGGGGCGCTCGTTCGGGCTGCGGCCGGCGATGACGGCGCGGGCCCGGGTGATCATCGCGAAACGGGTGCCCGCGGGGCAGGGCGTGTCGTACGGGCACACGTACCACACGTCCGGCGAGACCACGCTGGCCGTCGTGCCGCTCGGGTACGGCGACGGGGTGCCCCGGCACGCGTCGAACGCGGCGCCGGTCAAGGTCGGCGGCGTGGTCGCGCCGATCGCCGGGCGGGTCTGCATGGACCAGTTCGTGGTCGACGTCGGTGACACCCCGGTCGAGGCCGGCGACGTGGCGACCCTCTTCGGTCCGGGGGACGACGGCGAGCCGACCGCCGACGACTGGGCCGCGGCCACCGGCACGATCAACTACGAGATCGTCACCCGCTTCGGGAGCAGCCGGGTGCCCCGGATCTACCACGGGGAGATCGCGTCGTGAGCCCGGCACGCTCGGGGAGGGCGAATCGGGCCGCCAAGACCGCGGGGGTGTTCGGGGCCGTGGTGGGTGTGGCGGCGGCGGGACTGGCGACGGCGTTCGCGGTGGAGCGGGCCCTGGTGCGGCGGTCGGTGAACGCCCCGGGTGACCCGTACGTGGAGGAGCCCTTCGGTGATCAGCCCTTCGACGAGGAGGTGACCGTCACCGCCGCGGACGGCACCGATCTGCACGTCGAGATCGTCAACCCACGGAAGCGGACGAGGGCCACCGGCCGGCCGGGCCGGAAGGGGAGCACGAACGGGGCGAAGCCGACCATCGTCTTCGTGCACGGCTTCGCGCTGGACATGGGCACCTTCTACTTCCAGCGCCAGGCGCTCGCCGAGCGCGGCGACCACCGCCTGGTCTTCTACGACCAGCCCGGGCACGGCCGGTCCAGCAAGTTGAAGTCGGGGACGTACGACCTGGCGGCGCTGGGCCGCTCGCTCGCCGCGGTGCTCGACGCGACCGTGCCGGACGGGCACATCATCCTGGTCGGGCACTCGATGGGCGGCATGACGATCATGGCGTTCGCCGAGCAGTACCCGGAGTGGTTCGGCAACCGGGTCACCGGCGTGGTGCTGATGTCCACCTCGGCCGGGCTCTTCGACAAGGCGACGCTCGGCGTGACCAACGTGGTGGCCCGGGTCAGCGCGCCGTTCTTCCCGCTCTGGGACAAGGCGGCCAAGCTGGGCGGCGGGACGATCGACAAGGCCCGGGTGGCCTCCTCCGACCTGGCCTGGCTGCTCACCCGGCGGTACGGATTCGGCGAGGTCAAGCCGAGCCCGACCCTGGTCACGTTCGTGGAGAGCATGAACTCGAAGACCTCGGTGGAGACGCTGACGAAGTACCTGAACACGATCTACCGGCACAGCCGGCTGCCGGCGCTCTCGGTGCTGCGTGGCGTGCCGGTGCTGGTGATCGTGGGGGACCGGGACTACCTCACCCCGGTGACCCACTCCAGGGAGATCATCGAACAGCTCCCCGAGGCCGAACTGCTGACCATAGAGAACAGCGGCCACGTGGTGATGCTGGAGAAGGCCGACGAGGTCAACGCCGTGCTCATCCCCTTCCTGGAAAAGATCTCGTGAAGCCATCACTGAAACTGACCACCGTCGAGGACACCAGGGAGTTCGGCCGCCGTCTCGCGACCGTGCTCCGGCCGGGCGACCTCGTCCTGCTCACCGGCCCGCTCGGCGCCGGCAAGACCGCCCTGGTCCAGGGCATCGGCGCGGGGCTCGGCGTGCAGGGCCCGATCACCTCGCCGACCTTCGTGATCGCCCGCGTGCACCGGGGGCCGATCCCCCTGGTGCACGCGGACGCGTACCGGCTGGGCGACCGGCCCGACCCGCGCGCCGAGATCGACGACCTGGACCTGGACGCCGCCGCCGAGGAGGCGGTGACCGTCGTGGAGTGGGGCGCCGGGCTGGTGGAACAACTGAACGACGAGTATCTGCGGGTCCGCATCGACCGTCTGGACGACGACACCCGAGTGATCGACCTGGAGCCGCACGGCGGCGACTGGGCACACCGACTGGAGACCATGTGAACCTGACCGAGAGCCTGCCCGCCGAGTGGCGCGCCGCGCTGACGCCCTTCCTGGACGAGGCCGCGACCACCGCGCTGGGTGAGTTCGTCGCCGCGGAGTACGCCGAGCACACCATCTACCCCCCGGTGGAGGACCTCTTCGCGGCGTACCGGCTCTGCCCGCCGGAGCGGACCCGGGTGCTGATCCTGGGGCAGGACCCGTACCACGGCCCGGGGCAGGCGCACGGGCTGAGCTTCAGCGTGCGGGACGGCGTCCGGGTGCCGCCGTCGCTGCGCAACGTCTTCAAGGAGCTCTCCGAGGACGTCAACATCGCCCCGCCGAAGAGCGGCGACCTGACCGGGTGGGCGAGCCAGGGGGTTCTCCTGCTCAACGCGGTTCTGACGGTACGCGCGGGGAAGGCCGCCTCGCACGCCGGCAAGGGCTGGGAGGCGTTCACCGACGCGACCATCCGCGCGCTGAACGAGCGGAACGAGCGGATCGTCTTCCTGCTCTGGGGCGGGTACGCGAAGAAGAAGGCCGAGCTGATCACCAACCCGGTGCACGCGGTGCTGGAGGCGGGCCACCCGAGCCCGCTGAACCGGGTCGGTTTCCTGGGCAGCCGCCCGTTCAGCGCGGCGAACAAGGCCCTCGCCGACGGCGGCCGCCCGCTGATCGACTGGGACCCGAAGGCGACCGCCTGACCCGAGCACGAGGGGCCGGGCGGGGCGGGCGATAGGGTCGACACCGTGCTCGTACTCGCTCTGGACACCGCCACGCCCGCCTCGACCGCGGCGCTCGTCGAGGTGACCGCGGACGGCCTGTTCGGTGTCGCCGAAAGCCGCACGGTCGACCCCCGCGCGCACGGCGAGAAGCTCGCGCCGGAGATCGCGGCGGTGCTCGCCGAGGCCGGTAAGCGGCCGCGTGACCTCTCCGCGATCGTCGCCGGGCTCGGCCCCGGCCCGTTCACCGGGCTCCGGGTCGGTCTGGCGACCGCGGCGAGCATGGGCCAGGCGCTCGGCATCCCGGTCTACGGCGTCTGCTCGCTGGACGCCCTGGGGCGGGCCGCCGGGCCGGGGCGGGTGCTGATCGCCACCGACGCCCGGCGGCGGGAGGTCTACTACGCGGTGTACGCGGACGGCGTACGGGAGAAGGGTCCTGATGTGGCGAAGCCGGCGGAGGTCGAGTTCGCCGCCGAGCGGGCCGCCGGCGAGGGTGCGCTGAAATACGGGGACGTCTTCGGCGTGCCGGTCGAGGAGCACCTGCTCTACCCGCCCGGTGCGGCCCTCGTGGCGATCGCGGCCGACCGGATCCGAACGGCCGCCCCGAGTGAGTCGCTGACGCCGCTCTACCTGCGCCGCCCGGATGCGGTGGAGCCGTCCGGGCGCAAGCCGGTGCTGACCTGATGGCGACCATCGAGCGTCTGCGCTGGTGGCACATCGAGGAGATCCTTCCGATCGAGAAGGATCTCTTCGGCGCCGAGAAGTGGTCCGCCGCGATGTTCTGGAACGAGCTGGCCCAGCGGCACCACTACGTGGTCGCGACCCGCGACGACGAGGTGCTGGGCTATGCGGGGCTGTCCGTTGTGGATCAGGACGAGTCCTGGGTGCAGAACATCGCGGTACGCCGGGACGCCCAGCGGCTCGGCCTCGGTCGCGCCCTGCTGGAGGACCTGTTGGCCGAGGCGGCCCGGCGGGGCTCGCGGAAGACGCTGCTCGAGGTGGCGGTCGACAACGCGCCCGCCCAGAAGCTCTACGCCACGTACGACTTCGAGCCGGTCGGTATCCGGCGCGGCTACTACCAACCCAGCAACACGGATGCCCTGGTGATGATGCGCGATGCCTGACGAGCCCCTGGTCCTCGGGATCGAGACCTCCTGCGACGAGACCGGCATCGGCATCGTGCGCGGGCACACCCTGCTCGCCGACGCGCTGGCCTCCAGTGTGGACCAGCACGCCCGGTTCGGCGGGGTGGTGCCCGAGGTGGCCAGCCGTGCCCACCTGGAGGCGCTGGTCCCGACCATGCAGCGGGCCCTGGACGACGCCGGCGTGACGCTCTCCGACGTGGACGCGATCGCGGTGACCAGCGGACCCGGCCTGGCCGGCGCGCTGCTGGTCGGGGTCGCCGCGGCCAAGGGCTGGGCGCTCGCCGCCGAGAAGCCGATCTACGGGGTGAACCATCTCGCCGCGCACGTGGCGGTGGACACCCTGGAGCACGGCCCGCTGCCCGAGCCCGCGGTGGCGATGCTGGTCTCCGGCGGGCACTCCTCGCTGCTGCTGGTCGACGACCTGACCGCGGGCGTCACCCCGCTCGGCGCGACCATCGACGACGCGGCCGGCGAGGCGTTCGACAAGGTGGCCCGGCTGCTCGGGCTCGGCTTCCCGGGCGGGCCGATCATCGACCGCTCGGCCCGGGACGGGAACTCCGTCGCGATCGCCTTCCCTCGTGGACTGACCGCGCCGAAGGACCAGGCCGCGCACCGCTTCGACTTCTCCTTCTCCGGGCTGAAGACCGCGGTGGCCCGCTGGGTGGAGGCACGCGAGCGGGCCGGTGAACCGGTGCCGGTGGCCGACGTCGCGGCGAGCTTCCAGGAGGCGGTCTGCGACGTGCTCACCGCCAAGGCGATCGACGCGTGCCGGACGAACGGTGTGGAGACCCTGGTCATCGGCGGCGGGGTGGCGGCCAACTCGCGGCTGCGGGTGCTCGCCGAGGAGCGCGCCGCCAGGCACGGCATCCGCGTGCGGGTGCCCCGGCCGGGCCTGTGCACCGACAACGGGGCGATGGTCGCGGCGCTCGGCTCGCATCTGGTCGCCGCCGGTGTCGCGCCCAGCCGTCTCGATCTGCCCGCGGATTCGGCGATGAGTTTGACCTCGGTGAGTGTGCCGGGGTAGGAAGCCATCATGATCGCGCGGATGTGGGAGATACGGGCCTCGCGCAGTGGCTTCGACGAGCTGCTGGCCTGGGTCTGCGACACGGCGGTGCCCTCCATCGAGGTGCTGCCGCAACATGTGTCGAGTGACGTCTATTCGTCCACGGATCAACGCATCGTCGTCATCTCCAAATGGCGCAATGCTCCGGAGAACCTGCCCGCGCCGCCGGAGAAGCTGGTGGCACGCGCTCCGCACGTCTGGGATTTCACTCAAGTAGACCGCTGACTGTTCTCAGCGTCACCACCCCGGCCGTACCGTCGGGGCCTGATGCAGAGATTGCCAGCGGCCGATCCGACGCCGCCCACCTCCCGTACACCCACCCGTTACCTGGGCTGGCTGGTCCGGCGCGCCCACCTGACGATCGTCGCTGCGGTGCTGCTCGCGGTGGTCTGGATGGGCTTCCAGTCGCTGGTCCCCTCGGTGATCGGGCGGGCCGTCGACGCGGCCGCCGCCCGTGACCCGGCGCACCTGTTCGGCTGGGCGGCCGTGCTGCTCGCGGTCGGTGTGCTGGAGGCGATGGTCGGCATCACCCGGCACCGCTTCGCCACGATGAACTGGCTGGGCGCCTCGTTCCGTACGGTCCGGGTCGCGGTCCGCCAGGCCGGGCGGCTCGGCTCGGCGCTGCCCCGGCGGCTGGACGCCGGCGAGGTGGTGGCGATCGGCACCTCGGACATCGGCCACATCGGCGCCGCGATCGACATCACCACCCGGGGCACCGGCGCGCTGATCGCGGTCACCGTGGTCACCGTCCTGCTGATCCGCACGTCGGTGCCGCTCGGCCTGGTGGTGCTGATAGGCGTGCCGGTGCTGCTGGCCGTGGTGAGTGGACTCATCCGGCCGCTGCACCGGCGTCAGCAGGAGTACCGGGTCCAGCAGGGACGGCTCACCGGTCAGGCGGCCGACCTGGTCGCCGGGCTGCGGGTGCTGCGCGGGGTGGGCGGCGAGGCGGTGATGGCCGAGCACTACCGCGCCGAGTCGCAGGAACTGCGGTGGGCGGGCGTACGCACCGCGTCGATCGAGTCGCTGCTGGAGGCGGCCCAGGTGCTGCTCCCCGGGGTCTTCCTGGTGCTGGTCACCTGGATCGGCGCCCGACTCGCCCTGCGGCACGAGATCAGCATCGGCGAGCTGGTCTCGTTCTACGCGTACGCGGCCTTCCTGGTCACCCCGGTGCGGCAGCTCACCGAGGCGATCGACAAGCTGACCCGGGGACACGTCTCGGCCCGGCGGGTGGTCGACATGCTCGGCGTCCCGGACGACCTGCCGGATCCGCCGGTGCCGCAGCCGGCGCCGCGCGGCGACCTGGCCGACCCGGAGACCGGTGTGGTGGTGACGCCCGGCCGGATCACCGCGATCGTGGCCACCGAGCCGGCCGAGGCCGCCCTGGTCGCCGAGCGCCTCGGCCGGTACGCCGAGGGCGCCACCCTGGGCGGCGTACCCCTCTGCGAACTGGCCCTCCCCGCGATCCGGGAACGGATCCTGGTCGCCGGTAACGAGGACCGGCTCTTCTCCGGCACGCTGCGCCGGGACCTGGACCCGGACGACCGCGGCACGCTCGGCGCGGCGCTGACCGCGGCCGCCGCCGACGAGATCGTGGCCGGTCTGCCGGACGGGACGGAGAGCACGGTCGCCGAGCGCGGCCGGTCCTTCTCCGGCGGCCAGCAGCAGCGGCTGCGCCTGGCCCGGGCACTGGTCGCCGACCCGGAGATCCTGGTGCTGGTGGAGCCGACGAACGCGGTCGACGCGCACACCGAGGCCCGGATCGCCGAGAGCCTGCGGAGCGCGCGCGCCGGGCGGACCACGGTGATCTGCACGACCAGCCCGCTCGTGCTGGACCGCGCCGATCGGGTGCTCTTCCTGGCGGAGGGCCGGGTCGCGGCCACCGGCACCCATCGCGAGCTGCTGGAGTCGGTACCGGGATACGCCCGGGTGGTCGTCCGCGGGGACCGGCCGTGAGCCTCCCCCTGCCGGTCGCGGGCCGCGCCCGGGCCTGGCGGTACGCCCGTGACCTGATCCACCGCTACCCCGGTCTGTTCCGGATCGCGGTCTGCCTGCACCTGCTCGCCGCGCTGACCGGGCTGGCCGGCCCCCGGCTGCTCGGTGACCTAATCCAGGTGATCCAGCTGGGACGGCCCGAGGGCGACCTGGACCGGCTCGCCGCGGCGCTCGCCGGGTGCGTGGTGCTGCAGGCGGCGCTGACCCGGTTCGCGTACCTCGCCTCGGCCCGGCTCGGCGAGCGGGTGCTGGCCGAGCTCCGCGAGGAGTTCGTCGAGCGGGTGTTCACGCTGCCGTTGAGCACGGTCGAGGCGGCGGGTACCGGGGACCTGCTCACGCGTACCACCCGGGACGTGGACGCGCTCTCCCGGTGCGTGCGGTTCGCCGTACCGGAGACGCTGATCGCGCTGCTGACCGCGGCCCTCGTGGTGATCGCACTGGTGGCGCTCGACCCGGCGCTGGCGGTGCCGCTGCTGGTCGGGGTGCCGCTGGCGACCGCGAGCACGCGCTGGTACCTGCGCCGCGCGCCGGAGGGCTACCTGCGGCAGAGCGCGGCCTGGGCGGTGGTGACCGACGGACTCACCGAGACCGTCGAGGGCGCCCGGACCGTCGAGGCGCTGGGCCGGCAGTCGCAGCGGGTGGAGCGGACCGACCGGGACCTGGACGAGTCGTGGGACGCCGAGTCGTACACGCTGAACCTGCGGACCGCCTGGTGGCCGGTGGTCGAGGTGAGCTACGTGGTGCCGATGGTGCTCACCCTGCTCGCCGGCGGCTGGCTCTACCTGCACGGCCGGGTGACGCTGGGGGAGACCACGGCCGCGCTGATCTACGTGCAGCAGCTGATCAACCCGCTCGACCGGCTCCTCTCCTGGCTGGACGAGCTGCAGGTGGGCGCCGCCTCACTGGCCCGCCTGGTCGGGGTGTCGGCCGGGCCGGAACCGCGCCGCGAGCCGCCGGAGAATCCGGAGGACACCCGGATCGAGGTACGCGGGGTGCACTTCGGCTACCGCCCGGATCGCGAGGTGCTGCACGGCGTCGACCTCGTCCTGGAGAAGGGGGAGCGGCTCGCGATCGTCGGCCCCTCCGGCGCCGGCAAGTCCACCCTGGGCCGCCTGCTCGCCGGGATCCACCAGCCCACCGCCGGGAGCGTCACGGTCGGCGGCGTGCCCCTCGGCGACCTCGCCCCGGACCGGCTCCGCGCCCATGTGGCCCTGGTCAGCCAGGAGCATCACGTCTTCATCGGCACGCTGCGGGACAACGTCGCGATGGCCCGGCCGGAGGCGCCGGACGCCGAGGTACGCAAGGCGCTGGCCGCCGTGTACGCCGCGGACTGGGTGGAGACCCTCCCGGAGGGCCTGGACACCGCGGTCGGCACCGGCGGGCTGACGCTCTCGGCCGCGCAGGCGCAGCAGGTGGCGCTGGCCCGGCTGGTGCTGGCCGGCCCGCACACCCTGGTGCTGGACGAGGCGACCGCGCTGCTCGACCCACGGACCGCCCGGGACCTGGAGCGCTCGCTGGCCGGGGTGGTGAACGGCCGGACCGTGGTGGCGATAGCGCACCGGCTCTTCTCGGCGCACGACGCCGACCGGGTGGCGGTGGTCGAGGACGGCCGGATCACCGAGCTCGGCTCGCACGAGGACCTGCTCGCGGCGAACGGAACGTACACCGCCCTCTGGCGGTCGTGGACGGGAAACTAGACGGGGGCGTGCTCTATCAAGAGCACGCCCCCGCCGTGGAAGACCGGATCAGAAGCCCGGGCCGTGCTGGTGGCCGTGGCCGTGACCGCCGTGGCTGTGACCGTGACCGCCCGCGGCGGCGGGAGCGGCCTCGGCCGGCTTCTCCACCACGAGGCTCTCGGTGGTCAGCAGCAGAGCGGCGATCGAGACGGCGTTGGAGACCGCGTTGCGGGTCACCTTGACCGGGTCGATGATGCCGGAGGCCGCCAGGTCCACGTACTCGTCGGTCGCGGCGTTGAGGCCGTGGCCCCAGCCGAGAGCGGCGACCTTGCCCACCACGACGTAGCCGTCGTGACCGGCGTTCTGCGCGATCCAGCGGAGCGGCTCCACCAGCGCCTTGCGGACGATCGAGACGCCGATCGCCTCCTCGCCGGTGAGGCCGAGGTCGCCGTCGAGCTCCTGGGAGACCTGCGCGAGGGCCGCGCCGCCACCGGGGACGGTGCCTTCCTCGACAGCCGCCTTGGTCGCCGCGATGGCGTCCTCGATGCGGTGCTTGCGCTCCTTCATCTCGACCTCGGTCGCGGCACCGACCTTGATCACCGCGATGCCGCCGGAGAGCTTGGCCAGCCGCTCCGAGAGCTTCTCACGGTCCCAGTCGGAGTCGGACGCCTCGATCTCCTTGCGGATCTGCGAGACCCGGTCGGCGATGTCGGCCGTCGTGCCGCCACCGTCGACGATGGTGGTGTTCTCCTTGTCGACGACGATGCGCCGGGCCTTGCCCAGCTGCTCGACGCCGACCTGGTCGAGCTTGTAGCCCAGCTCGGGGGCGATCAGCTCGCCGCCGGTCGCGATCGCGAGGTCCTGCAGGATCGCCTTGCGGCGGTCCCCGAAGCCGGGGGCCTTCACCGCGGCGACCTTGATGGTCTTGCGCAGCGCGTTGACCACCAGGGTGGAGAGCGCCTGGCCCTCCACGTCCTCCGCCACGATCAGCAGCGGCTTGCCGTTCTGCAGCACCTTCTCCAGCAGCGGGAGGAGCTCCTCGATGCTGGAGATCTTCTGGGTGGTGAGGAGGATGTACGCGTCCTCCAGCACCGCCTCCTGCGACTCGGCGTCGGTCACGAAGTTCGGCGAGATGAAGCCCTTGTCGAACTGGAGACCCTCGGTGACCTCGAGCTCGGTCTGCAGCGCCGAGCCCTCCTCGACGGTGATGACACCGTCGCGGCCGACCCGGTCCATCGCCTCGGCGATCAGCTCGCCGATGGTGGCGTCCTGGGCCGAGATGGTGGCCACGTTGGCGATCGCCTTGTGGTCGGCGACCTCGACGGCCTTGGCCAGCAGCGACTTGGAGACGGCCTCGGCGGCCTGGTCCATGCCCCGCTTGAGGCCGATCGGGTTGGCGCCCGCGGTCACGTTGCGCAGGCCCTCGCGGACCAGCGCCTGCGCGAGCACGGTCGCGGTGGTGGTCCCGTCGCCGGCGACGTCGTTGGTCTTGGTCGCCACCTCCTTGACCAGCTGCGCGCCAAGGTTCTCGTACGGGTCGGTGAGCTCGATCTCCTTGGCGATGGTGACACCGTCGTTGGTGATCGTGGGGGCGCCGAACTTCTTGTCCAGGACGACGTTGCGGCCGCGCGGGCCCAGGGTGACCTTGACCGTGTCGGCGAGCGTGTTGACGCCGTGCTCCAGCAGGTGCCGGGCGTCGTCGGAGAAACTCAGGATCTTCGCCATGAATGGTCCCTTCACGCACTACCGCCCCGGTCCGGTTACCCGGACCGAGGCGGTCGCACTGTCAGTAGGTCACTTCTCGATGACCGCGAGGACGTCGCGGGCGGAGAGCACCAGGTACTCCTCGCCGGCGTACTTGACCTCGGTGCCGCCGTACTTCGAGTAGAGGACCACGTCGCCGACCTTGACGTCGAGCGGAACGCGGTTGCCCTTGTCGTCGATCCGGCCGGGGCCGACGGCGAGGACGGTGCCCTCCTGCGGCTTCTCCTTGGCGGTGTCGGGGATCACGATGCCGGAAGCGGTCGTGGTCTCAGCCTCGTTCGCCTGGACCACGATGCGGTCCTCGAGCGGCTTGATCGCAACCTTGGTCGCGGTAGTCACGGGCATACCCTCCTGGGTACAGGTTTCGCCGGCCATGAAACAGGCCGGTCAGATGCCTCATGCCACCGGGCGGGGCCGTCGTCGCGGGTGCCGGTCCGCCTGGTGCCTAACCTCCCGGGCCGGGGCCCGGTCGGCTGGCACCCTCATGTTGAGAGTGCTAACCGGAGATTATGCCGGAACTAGCACTCCGTCAACCAGAGTGCCAACCTGTCACGCCGGGGAGAATGCCTGGTGTGACCCCTGAACTCCTCGCTCTGTTACAGACCCCGGAAGGGGCGGAAGCCCTGGCCGCGGCGGCCTCGATCGGCGACGGTGAGCCGCTCGCCGCGGCCTCGGCGCTGCGTTCCCGGGGCTTCGGCGCGGAGCTCGCCGCCGCCGCACTCACCCAGGCTAGTTTGCGCCGCCGGGCCGCGATGAAGTTCGGCGCGGACGCCGCCGGAATGTTCTTCACCCGGGCGGGTCTGGAGCAGGCGACCCGGGCGGTGGTGGCGGAGCGCCGGGCCGCCCGCCTCGCCGCCTCCGGCGTCTCGTCCCTGGCGGATCTGGGGTGCGGGCTGGGCTCCGACGCTCTCGCCGCGGCACGTCAGGGCATCTCCGTGTACGCCGTGGAGGCCGACCCGGTCACCGCGGAGGTGACCGCCGCGAACGCCCGGGCGCTGGGGCTGGCCGGGTCTCTCCGGGTGGCGTGCGCCGACGCGACCACGGTGCCGGTGGAGGAGTTCGACGCGGTCTTCGCCGACCCGGCGCGCCGGCAGGCCGGACGGGGCCGGGTGTTCGACCCGAAGGCGTACTCGCCGCCGTGGGACTTCATCGCCGGGCTGGCCGACCGGGTGCCCCGGACCGTGCTGAAGCTGGCGCCCGGGATCGACCACGGGCTGCTGCCGCCGGGCGCGGAGGGGGAGTGGGTGAGCGTCGGCGGCGACCTGGTCGAGGCGGCGTTCTGGTGCGGCCCGCTCGCCGCGGCGCCCCGGCGGGCGACCCTGATCCGCCCCGCGGGCGTGGTGGAGCTGACCGGCTCGGGGGAGGAGCGGGCGGGGACCGGTCCGGTCGGCGCCTACCTCTACGACCCGGATCCGGCCGTGGTCCGCTCGCACCTGGTCGCCGAGTTCGCGGCCGGGATCGGCGGGCGGCTGGCGGACCCGGAGATCGCGTACGTGTACACCGACGGCCCGGTGGAGACGCCGTACGCCCGGCGCCTGGCGGTCACCGACGTGCTGCCGTTCTCGTTGAAGCGGCTGCGGGCACTGCTGCGCGAGCGGGGCGTCGGCACGCTGGAGATCCGCAAGCGCGGGTCGGCCCTGGTGCCCGATCAGCTCCGTAAGGATCTCAAGCTCTCCGGGCCGAACGCCGCCGGGCTGGTGCTGACCAGGGTGGCGGGGGCGCCGACCGCCCTGCTGACGGCGTACTCCTGAAGGGTCGTGAAGAATTTGATCTTGAAAGGTGCGGCGAGGGGCCTGACGTCGTAACGGGACCGAAACGTCGCAACGGGTCCGAATCGGGCGCGAGTGAAGATCGTCACGGGAGTACCGTGCCGCGCATGCCGAAGAAAGCGGCCGGTACCCCGGCCACACTGCTGCTGGCCAAGGAACGGGTGCCGCACACGCTGTACCCGTACGACGTCTCGCCGGACGCACCGAACTACGGGGCCCTGGTCGCGCAGGCGCTCGGGGTCGCACCCGGGATCCTGTTCAAGACCCTGGTCGCAGAGGTGGACGGCGGGCTCGTGGTCGGGGTCGTGCCGGTCACCGGTGACCTCGACCTCAAGGCGCTGGCGCAGGCGGCAGGCGGGAAGCGCGCGATGCTCGCGGACCGAGCGGTGGCCGAGCGCAGCAGCGGGTACGTCCGGGGCGGAATCAGCCCGCTCGCCCAGCGCAGGACACTGCCCACCGTGGTGGACGACTCGGCGTCCGGCCTGGACCTGATGTACGTCTCCGCGGGCCGCCGCGGTCTCCAGGTCGCCCTCGCGCCGGCGGACTTGATCCGCTTGACGGCGGCGACCGTAGCAACCATCAGGACGTGATCATCAAGCCCGGCGGCGCTCGTGTGAGCCGCCGGGATGATGCCGACCGTCCTCGCGGTTTCCGCCCACTCGGCGATCACATCTTACTTAGCGTTACATCATGCGCGGTGAGAGGCGACTGAGTGCCCCGCTCAGAAGGCATTCGGGCACAACCGTGTTGCCGGATTGTTATCCCCGGTTACGAGATAGATCGTGAAGGGCGCTTGTGTTCTAGGCCACCGGCGGAATACGTTGCCGGGCACAACAAACCGGTTCCTGATCCATCGGCCCCACAGGGGAGCGACACTCCCAGGCACGCATCACCCCTGACAAATCCGAAAAAGGCCCCGGATTTACCCCCCGAAAGGACATAAGTAATGCGTAAGGGACTGTTCGCCCTTGCCGCGGTCGGCCTCGTGGCCACCGGAAGCATGGCAGCCTGTGGTGACAGCAGCGGTGACAGCGCGAGCTCCAGCAGCAGCGCCGGCACGTCCGCCGGCAAGGTCGGCGTCATCCTGCCGGACACCAAGAGCTCGGCCCGGTGGGCGACCGCCGACGTCAAGTACCTGACCGACGCCTTCAAGGCCGCCGGTGTCGAGGTCGACATCCAGAACGCCCAGGGTGACAAGACCCAGTTCCAGACGATCGCCGACGGCATGATCTCCAGCGGCGTCAAGGTCCTGGTCATCGCCAACCTGGACTCGGGCACCGGTGCGGCCGTGCTGACCAAGGCCAAGCAGGCCGGTATCGCGACGATCGACTACGACCGCCTCACCCTGAACGGCGGCGCGGACTACTACGTGTCGTTCGACAACGTGAAGGTCGGCGAGCTGCAGGGCCAGGGTCTGGTCGACTGCATCACCGCCAAGGGCTACACCAAGCCGGTCATCGCCGAGCTCAACGGCTCCCCGACCGACAACAACGCCACGCTGTTCAAGCAGGGCTACGACTCGATCCTGCAGCCGAAGTTCGACTCGGGCGAGTACGTCAAGGGCCCGGACAACGCGGTTCCGGACTGGGACAACGCGCAGGGCGGCACCATCTTCGAGCAGCAGCTGACCTCGAACAAGGACATCAAGGGTGTCCTCGCGGCCAACGACGGTCTCGGCAACGCCGCGATCGCCGTGCTGAAGAAGAACAAGCTGAACGGCCAGGTCCCGGTGACCGGCCAGGACGCGACCGTCCAGGGCCTGCAGAACATCCTCGCGGGTGACCAGTGCATGACGGTCTACAAGGCCATCAAGAAGGAGGCCGACGCGGCCGCCGAGCTGGCGATCGCGCTGGCCAAGGGCCAGACCCCGACCACGGCGACCGGCACCGTGACCGACACCGAGTCGAAGAAGGACGTCAAGTCCGTTCTGCTGACCCCGGAGGCGATCACCAAGGCCAACGTCAAGACCGTTGTCGACGACGGCTTCGTCACCAAGGACGAGCTCTGCACCACCGACTACGCCAAGGCCTGCACGGAGGCCGGCATCAGCTGAACCGGCTGATTCCACCCCCAACCGTTAACCACGGCTGAGGACGGCGCCGCCCACCCCGATCGGGTTGGGCGGCGCCGGAGTCGGTTGACAGCCTCTCAACGTGGAGGGGCGGCCAGCTGCGATGTAACCGGTCACCGAACGAAGGAGAACCATCCGTGGCCGCGACACCCCTCCTGGAACTGCGCGGGATCGACAAGAGCTTCGGTCCTGTCCAGGTCCTGCACGACGTCGGCCTCGACGTCTACCCCGGCGAGGTCACCGCCCTGGTCGGTGACAACGGCGCCGGTAAGTCCACGCTGGTCAAGTGCATCAGCGGTATCTACACGATCGACTCGGGCACGGTCACCTTCGAGGGCAAGCAGGTCGCGGTGCACAGCCCCCGTGACGCCGCCGCCCTCGGTATCGAGGTCGTCTATCAGGACCTCGCCCTCTGCGACAACCTGGACATCGTCCAGAACATGTTCCTCGGCCGTGAGAAGAAGCGCGGCATCGTCCTCGACGAGGCGACCATGGAGCAGATGGCCGGCGAGACGCTGGCCAGCCTCTCGGTCCGGACCGTCAAGTCGCTGCGGCAGCTGGTCTCCAGCCTCTCCGGCGGCCAGCGGCAGACCGTGGCGATCGCCAAGGCGGTGCTCTGGAACAGCAAGGTCGTCATCCTGGACGAGCCGACCGCCGCCCTCGGCGTCGCGCAGACCGCCCAGGTGCTCGAGCTGGTCCGCCGCCTGGCCGACAACGGCCTCGGCGTGGTGCTGATCTCGCACAACATGAACGACGTCTTCGCGGTCTCGGACCGCATCGCCGCGCTCTACCTGGGCCGGACGGCCGCCCAGGTCAAGTCCAGCGACGTTACCCACTCGCAGGTGGTCGAGCTGATCACCGCGGGCCGGAGCGGGAACCTCGGCCTGCCGCCCGAGAAGCCCGCCGACTTCGCCGACATCACGCCGGGAGACGCCCAGTGAGCACGACCACCCTCGAGAGCGCCGGCGGCGTCAAGGTCGTGAAGCCGACCGTCGCCAGCCACGTCCGCGACTACTGGGGACGGGTACGGGGCGGCGACCTCGGCACCCTCCCGGCCGTACTCGGCCTGATCGTCCTCTCCATCGTCTTCGGCGTGGCCCGGGACGAGACCTTCCTCTCCGGCCGTAACTTCGCGAACCTGTTCAACCAGAGCGCGCAGGTCGTCTTCATCGCGATGGGCCTGGTCTTCGTCCTGCTGCTGGGCGAGATCGACCTCTCCGCCGGCTTCGCCAGCGGCGTCTGCGGCGCGGTCACCGCGATCGCGCTGACCAACCACGGCTACTCCTGGTACGTCGCGCTGCCCGCCTCGATGCTGGCCGGCATCGTGATCGGCCTGCTGCTCGGTGTGCTGGTGGCGAAGATGGGCATCCCGTCCTTCGTCGTCACGCTGGCGGCCTTCCTGGCGTTCCAGGGTGTGCTGCTGAAGATGCTCGGCGAGGGCACCAACATCTCGATCCGCGACGAGTTCGTGGTCAAGCTGAACAACGGCACCCTCTCGCCCGGCCTGAGCTGGGGCCTCGCGGTCGCGGCGATCGTGATCTTCGCGGCGGTCCAGCTCAACCGGATCCGGTCGCGCTCCAAGCGCGGCCTGATCACCGAGCCGATCGGCATCGTGGGGCTGCGCATCGCCGGTCTCGCGGCGCTGCTGCTGATCACCACCGCGATCCTCAACCAGGAGCGGGCGATCAACCCGGCGATCAACTCGCTCAAGGGCGTGCCGATCGTCGTCCCGATCATCGGGGTGTTCCTGGTATTCTGGACCTTCATCCTGGGCCGCACCACGTACGGCCGGCACGTCTACGCCGTCGGTGGCAACACCGAGGCGGCCCGCCGCGCCGGTATCCCGGTCGACCGGATCCGCATCTCGGTCTTCGTGATCGGCTCGTTCATGGCCGCGATCGGCGGCGTCATGGCCGTCAGCCGGGCCACCTCGGTCGACCCGAACACCGGTGGCTCCAACATCCTGCTCTACTCGGTCGGTGCCGCGGTCATCGGCGGCACCAGCCTCTTCGGCGGCAAGGGCAAGATCATCAACGCGGTGATCGGTGGCGCGGTGATCGCGGTCATCGACAACGGCATGGGCCTGATGGGCTACCAGGCCGGTACGAAGTACATCTTCACCGGTCTGATCCTGCTGCTCGCCGCGAGCGTCGACGCGCTGGCCCGGCGCAGGGCAGCAGCCACGGGCAACAAGTGAGCCCGAGCCGGGGGCCGGGGACGGAGCGCTGATGCGTGCCGGCCCCAGCCAGGAAGAGGTTCGCCGGCACAATCTCGGGACGCTGCTGAGGTACGTACACGTCCACGGCGCCACCTCCCGGGCGGAACTCACCACCCGGCTCGGACTCAACCGCAGCACCATCGGGGCACTCACCGCCGAGCTGATCGGCGCAGGTCTGGTCAGCGAGGCGGTCCCCAGGGAGACCGGCCGGGCCGGGCGACCCTCACTGGTCGTCCGGCCCGAGTCGGCGAAGGTCTTCGCGTACGCCCTCAGCATCGAGGTGGACCGCCTGCGCGCGGCCCGGGTCGGTCTGGGCGGCGCGATCCTGGAGCAGTACGAGACCGAACGCCCGCCCGGGATGGGCGCCGAGGACGCGGTCCTGCCGCTCGCCCGCTTCGTCCGGGCCATGCACGACCAGGTGCCGGACGACGTGCGCTGCATCGGCAGCGGTCTCGCGGTGGCCGGCATGGTCCGCCGCGACGACGGCATGGTCCGCCTGGCGCCGACCATAGGGTGGGTCGAAGAACCGGTCGGCGAGGCGCTCCGCGCCGAGCTCGGCGAGTCCGGGCGGCTCAGCATCGGCAACCACGCGGACGTCTGCGCGCTCGCCGAGCACGCCCGGGGCGCCGCGATCGGCAGCGACAACGTCATCTACCTCTACGGCGACGCCGGTGTCGGCGCCGGGATCGTGGCCGGTGGCCGCCGGGTGACCGGGCACGGCGGGTACGGCGGTGAGGTCGGACACATGGTCGTCAACCCGTACGGCCGTCCCTGCGAGTGCGGTTCCCGGGGCTGCTGGGAGACCGAGATCGGCGAGCACGCCCTGCTCCGGCTCTCCGGCCGGGCCGACCGCTCCGGCCGCGAGGCGGTGTTCGAGGTGGTCGACGCCGCGGTGCGCGGGGACAGCCAGGCCCAGCACGCGCTCCGGCACGTCGGCGACTGGATCGGCTTCGGCGTCGGCAACCTGGTCAACATCTTCAACCCCGAGGTGGTCATCTTCGGGGGCACGCTGCGCGACGTGTACCTGGTCTCGGCGGCGCAGATCCGCAGCCGGCTGAACGCGGTCGGCCTGCCCGCCTGCCGGGAGCACGTCCGGTTGCGTACGCCCGAGCTCGGATCGGACGCGGCGCTGATCGGTGCCGCGGAGCTCGCGTTCGAGCATCTTCTGGACGATCCGCTGGTTTCGTGATCACCCGGCAGACGATGGTCATCGCGCGAGATCTATGCTGCCGCGCATGTTCCTGCGCCACCCGGGTCACCCGGATCTGGATCCGGCCGTCGCGTACCCGAAGGCCGCCCACCTGCGTACCGCCCTCACCGGCCGGGACTGGGCGGCCGGCCGGGAACTCCTCGACGACGCCGAACCGGTGGAGCGCACCTCGCTGATCCAGATCTGCGGCCGGACACCGGAGATAGCCGACCTGCTCCGCGGCGTGCTGCGCGAGAACCCGGCGGACGGTGCGGCCGGGGCGCTGCTCGGTACCCACCTGACCGCCGCGGCCTGGGCGCCCCGGCGCCGGGGGCGGGTCCGGGACCTCGCCGCCGGGCTGCGCGAGGCCGAGCGGGTGCTGATCGACGCGGCCGCGCGTACCCCCGCGGACCCGGCGGTCTGGACCGCCCGGCTGACCACCGCCCGCGGCCTGGAGCTCGGGCAGTCCGAGGCGCGCCGGCGCTACGACCGGGTCGCCGCCGTCGACCCGCACCACCTCCCCGCCCAGCGCCGGATGCTGCGGCAGCTCTGTCCGAAGTGGGGCGGATCCTGGGCGGCGGCCGAGGCGTTCGCCCACGAGGCATCCGCCGCGGCGCCGGCCGGCTCGCTGAGCCCGGTCCTCATCGTCGACGTCCACCTGGAACGGTGGCTGACCGAGAAGGCCCATCTCCGGGCCGACGCGGTCCGGACCGAGGTGTACGACGCCGCCCGCCGGTCGGTCTGGCACAGCGACTTCCGGCCCACACACGGCTGGGTCGAGGTGATGAACGCGTTCGCCGTGGCCTTCGGGCTGCTCGACGACCAGCCCGCGGCGGCGACGCTCTTCACCGTGCTCGGTGAGCTCGCCACCGAGTCGCCCTGGATCTACCTCGGTGACCCGGCCGGCACCTTCGTGAAGTACCGGGACCGTGCCCTGAGCTCGGTGGGAGGAGCCCGATGACCGAGCAGTTCGACGTCGGCGGCGTACCGGCGGTCTTCGCCCCGGCGGCCGGCCCGACCCACGCCGGCCTGGTCTTCCGGGTCGGCGTCGCGGACGAGCCGCTGCCGCACCGCGGCATCACCCGGCTGGTCGAGCACCTCGTGCCGGCCGGGCACGGCGCGACCGGGACCGAGCACACCTTCTTCCACGTCCACGGCACCGCCGACGAGGTGCGGGCCTTCCTCGCCGAGATCTGCGCCACCCTGCGCGACCCGTCGGCCGAGCGGATCGTGATCGCCAGGGAGCGGATGCGGTCCGGCCGTCCCGGCGCCGACCTGCTGCCGATGTGGCGGTACGGCGCCCGCGGCTTCGGCATGCCCAGCTACCCGGAGTTCGGCCTGGAGGGCGTCGGCGACGAGCGGCTGCGGGACTGGATCGGCCGGTACTTCACCCGGGGCAACGCCGCGCTCTGGGTGGCCGGCGACGCGATCCCGGACGGGCTGACCCTGGACCTGCCGGACGGCGAGCGCCGCCCCGCCCCCGCGCCGTCGTCCGCGCCGCTGGTCACGCCGGCCTGCTTCACCGGGCCGGGCGACGGCGTCGCGTGGGACACCGTGGTCCGCCGGGAGCCCCGTGCCGCGGTCTTCGCCAACGTGCTCGAACGCCGGATGCTCCAGGAGTTGCGGGACCGGGACGGGATCTCGTCCACGGTCACCACCGACTACGAGCCCCGGGCCGACGGGAGCGCGCGGATCACGGCGCACGCCGGTGCCCCGCCGGAGAAGCGGGACGCGCTGCTCGGCGGCATGGTCGACGTGCTGGCCGGGATGCGGGCCGGCCGGTTCGACGAAGAGGACGTGGCCGCGGTGGTCGCGCTGACCCGCGACGGCCTGCGCGACGCGGAGTCCCGCGGCGGCCGGCTGCCCGGTCAGGCGTTCAACCTGCTCGCCGGGCGCCCGGTGCAGAGCCTGGAGGAGGCGCTCGCCGAGCTGGACACGGTCACCCGGGACGGGGTGGCCGAGGTCGCCGGTGCGGCGTACGAGGCCGGCCTGCTGATGGCGCCGACCGGGACCGGCGCCGACTGGGCCGGGTACACCGAGGTGCCGGCCACCTCCGACTCCGTGGTCGAGGGCACGCCGCACCCGGCGATCAACCGGACCGACTGCCGCCTGGTGCACGGCGCCGAGGGGATCAGCGTGGTCTCCGGCGAGGACCGGGCGACCGTCCGGTACGCCGAGTGCGTCGCCCTGCTCGCCTGGGCGGACGGCGGCCGCCAGCTGATCGGGCCGGACGGGATCGCGGTCCGGGTCGAGCCGACGCTGTACGAGGACGTCGCGCCGGTGCTCCGGGACGTGGACGCCCGGCTCCCCGCCGAGCTGCGGGTCGACCTGCCGGCCCGGCCCGCCGACCGGATCCCGTCCCCACCGCCGTCTCCCGCCGAGCCCGTCGGTCGCCCCTGGTGGCGCCGGCTGCGGCGACGTCGGGCGAACGGCTGAGGTGCGATCCCCGATACGTCGGTTCTCCCGACCACCTATGCTGCGCCAGCCCGTGTTCCGGCTCCGAAACACGGGCTGGCTCGGAGGCGTTTGATGATCACCCAGGTCGAGGTCGGCGGGATACCGGCGGTGCTCGCGCCGACCACCGGGCCGATGCAGGCGGGACTCGCCTTCCGGGTGGGTGTCGCGGATGAGCCGTTAGCCAAACGGGGCATCACCCACCTGATCGAGCACCTTGCGCTGCACTCGTTCGGGCCGGTCGATCACCATCACAACGGCGCGACCGGGGTGGAGTACACGTACTTCCACACGCAGGGCACCGCCGAGGAGATCGTCGCCTTCCTGAACGGGGTCTGCGCCGGGCTCAGCGATCCGCCGATGCCCCGGCTCGCGGTGGAGAAGGAGATCCTCCGGACCGAGCAGAGCAGCCGTGGTGAGGGCCCGACCGACGCGCTGGCGATGTGGCGGCACGGCGCCCGTGACTACGGCGTGGCCACCTACCCCGAGTGGGGGTTGACCGGGATCGACGAGGACGACCTGCGCGACTGGATCGCGACGTACTTCACCAGGGAGAACGCCGCGCTCTGGATAGCCGGTCCGGAGGTTCCCGCCGGGCTCGAGCTTCGCCTGCCGTCCGGCGAGCGCCGATCGGTTCCGGTCGCTTCCTCCGCTCTTCCGGTACGCCCGGCGTACTTCCCCGGACCCTCCAACGTGGTCGCGTGGAATGCCGTGGTGCGACGGGAGGCGCGCGCCGCGGTCTTCGCCGGTGTGCTGGACCGTGCCCTCCTGCGCTCCCTGCGCCAGGAGAGCGGCCTCTCCTACACCGTGATGGCCGGATACGAGCCCCGGGCCGACGGCACCGGCGTGATCTCCGCGTTCGCCGACGCGCTCGCCGAGAAGCAGTCCGCGGTGCTCGACGGCTTCGTCGGCGTGCTGGCCGCGGCCCGGCTCGGCGAGGTCGGCCCGGCCGAGGTGACCACCGTGATCGAGGCCCGCTGCACCGAGCTGGCCCAGGCCGAGGAGACCGGCGGGCGGCTGGCCGGACAGGCGTTCAACCTGCTCGCCGGGCGCCCGGTGCAGAGCCTGGACGAGGCGGTCGCCGAGCTGCGCGCGGTCACCCCGGCGGACGTGGCCGAGGTCGCCGCGGCCGCCGTCGCGGACGGGCTGCTGATGACGCCCGGCCGGACCACCGCGGACACGGCCGGATACGTCCCTGCGCCGGACTCCTCGGAGAGCCTGGTCGAGGGCGCCGAGCACGCGTCGCTGCAGGAGCCGGGGCTGCGCCTGATCGCCGGGGCGGACGGGGTCAGCCTGGTGAACGAGTCGCAGGCCACGGTCCTCTTCGACCGGTGCGCCGCGGTGCTCGTCTGGCCGGACGGCGCCCGCCGCTTCGTCGGCGAGGACGGCATCCAGGTGCACCTGGAGCCGACGCTCTTCGGGGACGGCCACGCCGTGATCGCGGAGCTGGACACCCGGATCCGGCCCGAGACGCGTACGCCGATGCCACCCCGCGACCCGAAAGCTATACCCGTCCCGCCGGCTTCCGTCCCGCAGGCGAGGCGGGGCCGCCGGGCGCGGACCCCGCTGACCGGCGTGCGAAGGGTGCTGACCCTGCTCGTCCTGCTCCTGCAGATACCGGTGGCGCTGCTCTTCGGCGGCGGCGGGATCCTCCTCGAGACCCGCGCCTCGTCCGCGCCGTACGACCAGGACCTGGTCCTCGCCATGGCGGTGTTCTGCCTGGCGGTCGCCGTCGTGATGACCTTCGGCGCGATCGGCTCGATCCGCCGGCTCCGGGGCCTCCCCTAACGGATCGCGGCTCAAAGGGGGCTGTCCACCGGCTCAGGACACGCTGAGTCGTTCGCCGTTCCCGGCCAGGTTGTTCTCAGCAACCACGGGCAGGATGGCCCGGTGAGGACATCGATCCGGGCCGGGCTCTCCGGCGTCGCGGCCGCGGCGGTCGCCCTCG
Organism: Actinoplanes sp. NPDC051851; assembly: GCF_040681165.1. Taxonomy (NCBI): domain Bacteria; kingdom Bacillati; phylum Actinomycetota; class Actinomycetes; order Micromonosporales; family Micromonosporaceae; genus Actinoplanes; species Actinoplanes sp. NPDC051851. The sequence continues at coordinate 127,009 of NZ_JBFAYF010000006.1, forward strand.
GCGTCGCCGAGCTGCTCGCGGTGGTCGCCGGGGACCGTTCGGCACCGCTGGTCGCGGTCGGCGGCGTGGTGATCGACCACGTGCCGGCGGCGGTCAAGGACGCGGGCATCGCGCTCTTCGGCACGCACGACAAGACCGCGTTGCTCACCGGTACGGCGCTGCTGCTGACGCTCTACGCGTACGGCGTCGGGGCGGTCGCCCGGCGGTCGTGGCCGGTCGCGATGGCCGGCGTCGCGCTCTTCGGCGCGATCGGGGTGGCGGCCGCCCTGACCCGCAGCGGCGCAACCCCGGCGGCCGCGCTGCCGTCGGTGGGGGGCGCCCTGCTGGCCGCCTTCGTCCTCCGCCACCTGCTCCGCCTGGCCGACGCCGCCAGTCCGATTCCGATCACCCCATCCGCGCCCGCGCCCGCCGCGCCCGCGCCCGCGTCCGCCGTGCCCGCGCCCGCGCCCGCCGCGCCCGCCATGCCCCCGGTCCCTCCTGGCTGGCGCCCAGGGGTGTCTCCGGACGTCTTGGACACCCCTGAGGACCAGCCACCGGCCGGAACCGAGCCGGAGAGCGCGGCCGAGCCGGAGAGCGTGGTTGAGCTGGAGAGCGTGGTTGAGCTGGAGAGTGCGGCCGAGCCGGAGGCTGCGGTCGTCCGGGTTCAGGATGCGTACCTCGAAGGCAGCCGGCGCCGATTCCTCCGGGATCTGGGGATCGTGGTCGGTCTCGCTGCGGTGGGTGGGGTGGCGGGCAGGTGGCTGACCGGCAGAAACACCGTCAGTGCCGCCCGTGAGACGCTCGCCCTGCCGGAGCCGTCACAGCCGGTGCCGACCGTGCCGGCGGGCGCCCAGGTCGAGGGAGCGGTGCCCTACGTGACGCCGATCGAGGACTTCTACCGGATCGACACCGCGCTGGTCACCCCGCAGCTGGACCCCTCCACCTGGACCTTGAAGATCCACGGGATGGTCCGGAACCCGATCACCATCACCTGGGCGGAGCTGCTGCAACGCCCGATGATGGAGCGGTACGTGACGATCGCCTGCGTCTCCAACGAGGTCGGCGGCGACCTGATCGGGAACGCGCTCTGGCTCGGCACCCCGATCAAGGCGCTGCTCGACGAGGCCGACCCGCTGCCCGAAGCTGATCAGGCCGTGCAGCGCTCCTCGGACGGCTGGACCTGCGGTACGCCGACCGCCGTGCTCCGCGACGGACGCGACGCGATGCTCGCCGTCGGGATGAACGGCGAGGCGCTCCCGGTCGAGCACGGCTTCCCGGTCCGAATGATCGTTCCCGGACTCTACGGCTACGTCTCCGCATGCAAGTGGATCACCGAGATCGAGCTGACGAGGTTCGCGGACTTCGACGCCTACTGGGTGCCGAGGGGGTGGGCGGCGCAGGCTCCGATCAAGACCGAGTCCCGGATCGACAGCCCGCGCGACGGCGCCTCGAAGAAGGCGGGCACCATCGCGGTGGCCGGTGTCGCCTGGGCACAGCATCGGGGCATCGCCAAGGTCGAAGTGCAGGTGGACGACGGTCCGTGGGAGACCGCGACGCTCGCCCCGGCGGTCTCCGCGGACACCTGGCGCCAGTGGACGCACCCGTGGCAGGCGACCGCGGGCGACCACGTCCTGCGGGTCCGGGCGACCGATCTGGACGGCGCGACCCAGACGGAGACGTACGCCGAACCGGCCCCCGACGGGGCCACCGGATGGCACGAGATAGCGGTCACTGTCGACTAGCCGGAAAGCGCACTTTCGGTCCGACTCGAAAACGCAAGTCGCTCATACGGTGGGTTGCATGTCCACCGATGCGGTTGAAGAACCGCTGAACCACTCGACACGGTCTTCCGGGGAGGACCGTGTCGCGAGCCGCGTGGTTATGCCGCGTGCCGGGCGCCGTCAGGCCGCCGGTGCCTGCCGCTGTGCGGGCACCGCGGACTTGTGGGGCAGGCCGAGGCGAGCCTCGAGCCGGACAAGGTCGACCCGTCCGTGACGATCGGCCAGATCCTCCCAGCCGACCGCGAGCAGCCGCAGCCGCTCCGATTCGCTGAACCCTCCCCACACCCCGTACGGCTCGCGCACCGCGAGGGCGTGGGCGGCGCATTCGGCCCGGACCGGGCACGCGCCGCACATGGTCTTGGCCTTGGCCTCGCGGCGGTTGCGGGACGACCCGCGCTCGCCGTCCGGGTGGAAGAACTGTGCGCTGTCCCGGCCACGGCAGAGTCCCAGCCTCTGCCAGTCCCAGAGATCAGCGATAGGCCCGGGCAGTCTGCGAACGTTCGACATATCAAAACCCTCCTCACCGCGCGGCACCGCGGAGCGTTCGTCATGGGGGGCCTGACACAGGCCTTGCGCGCATGTACCCCGGCACACGCCGGCTCACACGCCCCATGTCGATGTGTTCCCGGGTCGTGTGGCAAAGAGGCGGCAAGTCATACCTTTCTTTCCCGTTTTTTCCATCTAAAGCGCGTAATGCTGCGGCCCTCGCGTGATCTCCTCTGAGAGAGAAGGAGGATCACTGTGCGTACCGTCCTCGTGTGCGTCCGAACCCCGCTGGCGGCCCAGACCGTCGCGTCCACCGCGGCCCGGCTCGGCATGACCGGTGTCGTCCGGACCGCCGTCAGCGAGACCGAGGCCATGATCCGACTGGCGGAACGCCCCGCCGAAGTGGTCCTGGCCGACACCGCCGTGACCCGTCCGGACAGCGTCGGGTTCACCCGGCGGGTCCTGGCCCGCGCGCCCCAGGCGCAGGTGGTGCTCTTCGGTGCGGAGGACCCCCGGGTCGCCGCCGCCGCGGTCGCCGCCGGAGCCCGTGGTGTGATCCGCGGCGTCGAGCACGACCTGGTCAGCGTCGTTGCGAAGGCTCTGCTCCTACTGCTGTTGCCGGTACGCCCGCAGGGCATGCCGATCAACGGCGCCAACGCGCAGCCGGCCGGAGTGGCCGGTGGCGTCCGGAACAGCAACGCTCCCGGGACCCGTGGCCAGTACGGCATGGGCATGGGCCACCCGAACGCGGCCGCGGTCCCGGCCATGCTGCCCAACTCGCCGATGGTGCCGGCTCAGCGCGGCGACGCGCCGATCGACCCGGCGACCGGCCGGCCCATGGTGGCCTGGCCGGGCAATGAGGGCGTGCCCGACGCGGCTCCGGCCGGGCGCCGGTTGACGCTCACCGAGCGTGAGCTCCAGGTGCTGCGCGGGATGGCCGACGGCAAGAGCAACGCGGAGATCGGCCGTGAGCTCTTCGTCTCCGAGGACACCGTCAAGACGCACGCCCGGCGCCTCTTCCGCAAGCTCGGCGCCCGCGACCGCGCCCACGCGGTCGCCGCCGGCTTCCGCGCCGGCCTGGTCGCTTAATCAGGGTTGCGGGGGCGGGTCACTCACCTGCCCCCGCTTTTGCGGTACGCCAACGTGTGGTGAACAAGTCCAGCCCCGCCACCCGCAAAACGCCGCCGGTGAGGAGGCAAGTGATTTGTCGACGCCCGCGGGGTTTGCGGGTGGCGGGAAATCGCCTGCCTCCTCACCGGTTACAAGGCGTTTTGCCGCGGAGCGAAGCGCAGCAATCAGGCATCGTCGTCGGTGCCCTCGGTCAAGGTGTCGTGGACGCCGTCGGCGTAGCCGCGCGCGTATTCCCACGTGACGTAGTGATCGGGGTCCGGGTCGTAGGCGGGCTCGTGGACCCGTGGGCGGCCGCTGCTCAACAGGTGGCGCAGGTTGCCCCGGAGCAGGTCCCAGTCGAAGTAGTGCGGCTCGTGGCAGTCCTCGCACTCGATGACCAGCCCGCGGATGCCGGTCGGACTCAACAGGGCCTGGTAGATCTCCAGGTCGGAGAGGTCCTCCAGGACGTCCTGTCGCTCGTCCTCGGTCAGCGGTTCGCTCTCGGCGTCCTCATTGAGGTCGTCGAGTTCCGCGGCCGGGTCGGCGGGGTCGCCGTTGAACGGGTCGATGGGCTCTTCTTGCACCCCCATACCGTACTCACCTCCGGCCCAGGTGTGCTGGCCCGCACGTTCTGTCCGCCGCCCGGGTGCCCCGCTCTTGGTGGGTACGATGATGTACTCCGCCTCTTCTCTAGGGATGATTTGTGGAAACTGACAGCGCTCGCACTGTTCCTCTCGGTCTGACCTTCGACGACGTGCTGTTGCAGCCCGGTGAATCGGACGTCGTGCCCAGCCGGGTCAACACGGTCACCCGGTTGACGCGCAACGTCGAGCTCTCCATTCCGCTGCTCTCCGCGGGCATGGACACCGTGACCGAGGCACGGATGGCGATCGCCATGGCCCGCCAGGGTGGCATCGGCGTGCTGCACCGCAATCTCTCGGTGGAGGACCAGGCGGCCCAGGTCGACCTGGTGAAGCGCTCCGAGTCCGGCATGATCACCAACCCGATCACCTGCAGCCCGGACGACACCCTCGCGCAGGTCGACGCGCTCTGTGGGCGGTACCGGATCTCCGGCGCCCCGGTGGTCGACGCCCAGGGCTTACTCGTGGGCATCGTCACCAACCGCGACATGCGCTTCGAGAGCGACCACAACGCCAAGGTCCGCGACGTGATGACCAAGGCGCCGCTGATCACCGCGCGGGTCGGGGTGAGCAAGGACGAGGCGCTCACGCTGCTCGCCAAGCACAAGGTGGAGAAGCTGCCGCTGGTCGACGAGGCCGGCCACCTGCGCGGGCTGATCACCGTGAAGGATTTCACCAAGTCCGAGCAGTACCCGAACGCCGCGAAGGACCCGCAGGGCCGGCTCCGGGTGGCCGCCGCGGTCGGCGTCGGTGACGACTCCTACAAGCGGGCGCGGGCGCTCGTCGACGCCGGGGTGGACGTGGTCATCGTCGACACCGCGCACGGTCACCAGCGCGCCGTGCTGGAGATGGTCGCGCGGCTGAAGAAGGACGTCGCGATCGACATCGTGGGCGGCAACGTGGCGACCTACGCGGGCGCCAAGGCCCTGGTCGAGGCGGGTGCCGACGCGGTGAAGGTGGGCGTCGGTCCCGGCGCGATCTGCACCACCCGGATCGTCGCGGGCGTGGGCGTGCCGCAGATAACGGCGATCATGGAGGCCTCCCGGGCCTGCACCCCGGCCGGCGTGCCGGTGATCGCTGACGGCGGTGTTCAATACAGTGGCGACATCGCGAAGGCGATCGTGGCCGGCGCCAGCGCGGTGATGCTGGGCAGCCTGCTCGCAGGCTCCGAGGAGAGCCCCGGCGAGGATCTCAACGTGAACGGCAAACAGTACAAGTCGTACCGCGGAATGGGTTCTCTCGGGGCGATGCAGTCCCGTGGACAGGCCAAGTCCTACTCCAAGGACCGCTATTTCCAGCAGGATGTGAACGAGGACAAGCTGGTTCCCGAGGGGGTCGAGGGCATGGTGCCCTATCGTGGTCCCCTGTCCAGGGTGGCGCACCAGCTCATCGGCGGGCTGCGCGCGGCCATGGGCTACGTGGGTGCGGAGACCATTCCGGACCTGCAGGAGCGTGGACAGCTCATCCGGATCACCGCGGCGGGTCTCAAGGAGTCCCACCCGCACGACATCCAGATGACCGTCGAGGCTCCGAACTACCACTCCCGCTAAATGAGGATCTGAAACACCATGCGTGACGTAGTGGAGATCGGCCTCGGTAAGACCGCCCAGCGTGGTTACCACCTGGACGACATCGCGATCGTGCCGAGCCGTCGGACCCGGGACGTCGACGACGTCTCGACCGAGTGGAAGCTCGACGCCTACCCGTTCAAGATCCCCTGCGTCGCGCACCCGTCCGACGCGACCCAGAGCCCGGAATCGGTGATCGCCCTGGGCCGCCTCGGCGGCCTGGGCGTGCTGAACGCCGAGGGCCTCTGGACCCGCTACGAGGACCCCAGCAAGATCCTCGAAGAGCTCTCCGGGCTGGACGAGGAGGCGGACGCCACCAAGCGGCTGCAGGAGGTGTACGCCGAGCCGATCAAGCCGGAGCTGATCGCCGACCGGGTCCGGCAGATCCGCGACGGCGGCGTCACCGTGGCCGTCCGGGTGTCGCCGCAGCACACCCTGGCGCTCGCCCCGGTCATCCTGGACGCCGGCGTCGACCTGCTGGTCATCCAGGGCACCCTGGTCTCGGCGGAGCACGTGTCCACCACGGACGAGCCGCTGAACCTCAAGGAGTTCATCGCCGACCTGGACCTGCCGGTCATCGTCGGCGGCTGCACCGACTACAAGACCGCCCTGCACCTGATGCGGACCGGCGCGGCCGGCGTCATCGTCGGTGTCGGCGCGGACGAGTGGTCCACGACGGACACCGTCCTCGGCATCCGGGTGCCGATGGCCACCGCGATCGCCGACGCCGCGGCGGCCCGCCGTGACTACCTCGACGAGACCGGCGGGCGGTACGTCCACCTGATCGCCGACGGCGGGATCGCCACCTCCGGCGACATCGCCAAGGCGATCGGCTGCGGCGCGGACGCGGTCATGCTCGGCGAGCCGCTGTCACTGGCCGAGGGTGCCCCGGCCGGCGGCGCGTGGTGGCACTCGGCGGCGAGCCACCCGGCCCTGCCGCGCGGCGGCTTCTGCATCGCCGGCGAGCCGGACGGATCGCTGGAGCAGCTGCTCTACGGCCCGGCGAACCGCCCGGACGGCCAGCTGAACCTCTTCGGCGGCCTGCGGCGCGCGATGGCCAAGTGCGGCTACCGCGACGTCAAGGAGTTCCAGAAGGTCGCCCTGGTCCTCGATCACTGAGCTAGCTTGGCTTCGCTTCGCTCCGCGCACAAAACGCCTGGTAACCGGTGAGGAGGCAGGCGATTTCCCGCCGCCCGCAAACCCCGCGGCGTCGAGAAATCGGCTGCCTCCTCACCGGCGGCGTTTCGTGAGAAGCATGGGACTGCGGGGCCGCTGGGCTGGGGGTCATGGCTTTGCGGGGCGGGTGGGGTCGTACAGCCAAGCTTTGAAGAAGGTGGTGAGGTCTTTGCCGGAGACCCGTTCGGCGGTCGTGATGAACTCGCCGGTGCCGGCGTTGCCGTCCCGGTGGGTGCTGGTCCACTGCTTGAGCAGCCGGAAGAACGCGTCGTCGCCGATCGTGCGGCGCAGCGCGTGGACGGTCATCGCGCCCCGGTCGTAGACGGCCTCGCCGAACAGGCGCGCGGCACCCGGGTCGCCCGGCGTCTGCTGCCAGTCGAAGGCGGAGTACGACCTGTCGAACGCGGCCTGGGCCGTCTCGTCGCCCTCGTGCTCGGCCCAGAGCCACTCCGCGTACGTGGCGAAGCCCTCGTTCAGCCAGATGTCCTGCCAGCGCTCCAGTGCCACGCTGTCGCCGAACCACTGGTGCGCGATCTCGTGGGCGACCACACCGAGGTCCGTCCCGCCGGCGAAGAACGTGGCGCCGTAGACCGGACGGGACTGGGTCTCCAGGGCGTACCCGATCCGGTCGTCGTTGACCAGCACCCCGCCGTTCGCGTCGAACGGGTACGGCCCGAAGAGCGTGGCCAGGTAGTCGGTGACCTCGCCGGTCTCGTTCAGCGAGAGCACCGCCGGATCGTCGGCGGGCGTCGACTCGGGCACCGCGATGATCATGGGCTTGCCGTCGTGGGTGGTCGTGGCGATCCGGTACTGCCCGATCACCACGGTGGAGAGGTAACTCGCCATCGGGGCGGACTCGGCCCAGTGCCAGGTGGTCCAGCCATCGGCGGTCGTCCGCTCGCCGGGCACCCCGTTGCTGATCACCTCGAGCCCCGCGGGCACCGTCATCGCCAGCGCGAAGGTGGCCTTGTCCGAGGGGTGGTCGTTGACCGGGAACCAGGTGCTCGCCGCCTCAGGCTGACCGAGAGCGATGCCGCCGTCCGTGGTCTTGATCCAGCCGCCGTTGCCGAGCGACTTGTTCTCCAGTTCGCCGGGGGTGCCGCCGTACGTGACCACGACGGTGAACCTCCGGCCGTCGGTGATGCCGGTCGCGGGCGTGATCACGAGCTCGTTGCCGCTGGTGGCGATGGTCGCGGCGGTGCCGTCCACAGTGACCGTACCGGCGATGAGGTGCGCGAGGTCGAAGTCGAAGCGGGAGAGGTCCTGGGTGGCGGTGGCGGTGATCGTCGCGGTGCCGTTCAGCTTGCCGGTCGCGGGGTCGTACCGCAGGTCGAGGTCGTAGCCGGCGACGTCGTAGCCACCGTTGCCGTAGGTGGGGAAGTAGGGGTCGCCCGCGCCGCCTGCGCCGGGGCGGAACACGGGAGTGCTCGGTGCCGCTGACCGCTCCGGTTCAGGCCCGTCCGATGTGCACGCCCCGACCGTGGTGATCAGTAATACCGCCCCAACCGCCCGGATTCTCCGTCCTCGCATTCCCCGAGATTACGGACTCCCCGCCGCACCGTCCGTTTTGTCCCCCCACCACCCGGGTCGAAGTCCACCCGCTGTGTGACGTTGCGGCTCTCCTCACACCCGAACTCCCCGCACCGTGTCCGTGCCGAGCTGGCGATCCGGGCTGTCTCGGGATGGTGGGCTGGTGGTCCGGGGTGTCTCGGGCGGTCCGACAGGCCCGTGAACGCCGGCTAAGCCGGGAGAGCTGGCGGTCACGGGTCTCTCGAGGCCGCCGAGACACCCGTGACCGCCAGCCGAGAAGATCGCCCGCGGTCGATCATGAAATGTTGATCAATCCCGATGGGGCGGTCCGGGGAGGGCTACTTGTTGATCAGTTTGGGGTGGGCCTTCAGGTAGGCGGGGATCTTGTTCTTGGCGACGGCGGTGAGGAAGCCGCGGGCCTCGGAGTTGAGCTGCTCGCCGAGGTAGTTGCTGCCGCTGCCGACGCCGCCGCCCTCCAGCTCGACCATGGTGATCTTCGCGGAGGTGAGGTTGCGGAGGGCGTACGCGTAAGCAGCGGGTTGCTCGCCGCCGATGTAGACCAGCGTCTTGCCGAGCGCGTCGATGACCGACTGCAGCTTGGCCGGCTCGGTCAGGCCCTGGGCGAGCGCCTTGGTCAGGATGGCCTCGACGAGCTGGCGCTGATGACGCTGCCGGTCGTAGTCGCCGTTCGGCAGGCCGTAGCGCTGCCGGGCGTAGTCGATCGCCTGCCAGCCGACGAAGTGGTGCTTGCCGACGGTGTAGACGGCCTGCGCTCCGACGTAGTCGCCGCCGACCAGCTTGCGCATCTCGCCGTTGGGCTTGCGGTGCTTCGACGTGACCTTATGGTCGACCGTGATGTCGACGCCGCCGAGCTGATCGACCAGCTTCGACAGGCCGCCGAAGTTGAGGATGGCCCCGGCGGCGATGGTCTTGACGCCGGTGTAGTTGCTGATCGTCTTGGCCAGCAACTCGTAGCCGTTGGCGACGTTCGTGGTCGACGTGCCGGGTACGCGTGACCCGTACGCCATAGCCTCGGTGATCTTGTGTTTTCCGCCGGAGAAGCCCGCCTTGGCGAAGGCCGGGATCTGCACGCGGAGATCGCGGGGGAGCGAGTAGAGGTACGCCGAGTCGAGACCGGACTCGACGTGCAGCAGCATGATCGCGTCGGAGTGCGGCTGCCAGTCCGGGATGCTCACCCGGGTGTCGACGCCGAGCAGCAGCAGGTCGACCGGCCCCTCGAGGTCGGCGCCGGGCGAGGGCGCCGGTGACGCCGACGCGGACGGCGCGGCGAGAGAGGCCTGCGGAGCCGCCACCGGTGCCGAGGGGGAGGGGGACGGCGAGGAGCCCCGGCTGTAGGCGATCGCGATGCCCACCCCCGCGAGCAGGGCGACGACGACTCCAGCGACGACCGCCCATGTGATCTTGCTGCTCCGCATAGCCCGAACAGTAAATGAGCGGACGGCATCCCGGTAGATGAAAGGAGGATTGCAGGATTGAAGATCACCAGTACTCTGGCCGGGCGATTCGCCGGTCCGCGGCGGGTCGCCCACGGGGAGGCAACAGCTGATGAACCCAAGAATCCGGCGGCTGACCACTGGTCTCGTCGTCGCTGCCGTGGCGGCGGGACTGGGTGGCGCGGCCACCGGTAGCGCCGACGCGGCGGACTCGCTGCCGGTACGGCTGATCGTCGGGCTCAAGCCCGGTTTCGAGGCCACCACCCGGTTGTCCAGCCTGTCCCGGCTGGGCCTGTCCGGTGCCGAGGCACAGGGACAGGCGAGGCACGGTCTTCTCGCCGAACTCGGCGCGAAGTCCCTGAAGGTCCCGGCGAGCCGCGTGCAGACCACGCTCGCCGCGCTCCGGCAGGACCCGAGCGTCTCGTACGCGGCGGTGGACCTGCAGCGCAAGGCGACCGCGGTCTCGGTCGACGACCCGCTCTACACCGCCGGATACCAGCCGGAGCTCAGCCAGATCAAGGTGCCCACCGCCTGGGAGACCACGACCGGTTCCACGGTCAAGGTCGCCGTGGTGGACACCGGCGTCTCGGCGGTCGGTGACCTGGCGGGCAAGGTGCTGCAGGGCTACGACTTCTTCAACGGCGACAACGACCCCACCGACGACGCCGAGTTCCCGCACGGCACCGTGGTGTCGTCGCTGATCGCCGGCACCGGTGACAACGGGGCGGGCATCGCCGGCGTCTGCTGGCAGTGCCAGATCCTCCCGGTGAAGGTGCTCGACGACGAGGGCTCCGGGTACGACTCGGACATCGCCGACGGCATCGTCTACGCGGTGAAGAACGGCGCGCAGATCGTCAACCTGTCGCTGGGCGGCGCGGGCTCCAGCACGCTGCTGAAGAACGCGGTGGCGTACGCGAACGCGCGGGGTGCCCTGGTCGTCGCGTCGGCGGGCAACGAGGGCACCACCGAGAAGATGTACCCGGCCGCGTACACCGACGTGCTGTCGGTGGCCGCGACCACCACCGCGACCACCGGCCGGGCGAGCTGGTCGACCTACGGCGACTGGGTCGACGTGGCGGCGCCGGGCATCACGGCCGGCATGTGGAACACCGGGGAGTACTGCTACAACGACATCACCACGGCCCCGGCGAACTGTGTCGGCACCTACCAGGGTGTCCAGTACTACAAGGTGCAGGGCACGTCGTTCTCCGCTCCGCTGGTCTCCGGTGTGGCGGCGCTGATCAAGTCGGCTCACCCGTCCTACTCCGGGTGGAGCATCCAGAACGCGATCAAGACGACCGCCACCGACAACAGCTGGACCGACAAGGGCCTGGTGAACGCGGCCAGCGCGATCACGTACGGCGCGGACACCACGGCGCCGACGTACAAGAGCTGGACCCCGGCGAACAACGCGAAGGTGCACGGCACCGTCGCGGTGACCCCGTCCGGGCTGGCCGACAACTGGTCCGGGATCCGGGCGGTCGACCTGTACGTCAACGACAAGTGGAACAGCTGGGACTACACGTCCCCGTTCGCGCCCACCTTCAACACCTCGGGCAAGAACGGATCGTACAAGATCAAGCTGAAGATCACCGACAAGGCCGGCAACATCACGTGGACCGGCACGCGGACGATCGTCGCCGACAACATCACGCCGACCGTGTCGATCACCAAGGCTCCGAAGAACAAGGCCAAGGTGAAGGGCACCGTCAAGGTCTACGTCAAGGCCAGTGACAAGTCGGGCATCAGCAAGGTGCAGCTGATCGTGAACGGCAAGGTGGTGGCGACCGACGCCACCTCGGGCTACAAGCTCACCTTCAAGGTCGCGAAACAGAAGAAGACCATGAAGGTCCGGGTCCGGGCGTACGACAAGGCGGGCAACGTCAAGTACACGACGACCCGTACGTACTACCGCGCCTGATCGCACGGCGTGGCGAAGGGTCGGCCCTTGTCGGGTCGGCCCTTCGTCGTATCAGTAAACTCAACGGGTGAGTACCCCGCGTCCCGTCCTCGTCGTCGACTTCGGCGCCCAGTACGCCCAGTTGATCGCCCGCCGGGTCCGTGAGGCCCGCGTCTACTCCGAGATCGTCCCGCACTCGATGCCGGTGGCCGAGATGCTGGCCAAGGATCCCGCCGCGATCATCCTGTCCGGCGGTCCGTCCAGCGTCTACGAGCCCGGCGCGCCCTCGCTCGACGCCACGCTCTTCGACAGCGAGGTGCCGGTCTTCGGCATCTGCTACGGCTTCCAGGCGATGGCCCAGGCGCTCGGCGGCACCGTCGCGCACACCGGTTCCCGGGAGTACGGTCGCACCCTGCTGGCCGCTCAGGGCGGCACGCTGCTTCGCGACCTCCCCGCCGACCTGCCGGTCTGGATGAGCCACGGTGACAGCGTCGCGGTCGCGCCGCAGGGCTTCGCGGTCACCGCCTCGACGCCGGGCGCCCCGGTCGCCGCGTTCGAGGACCTCACCGCCAGGCGGGCCGGTGTGCAGTTCCACCCCGAGGTGGCGCACACCGAGCAGGGCCAGGAGATGCTCAAGCGCTTCCTGTACGACATCGCGGGTCTCGAGCCCACCTGGACGCCCGGCAACATCATCGAGGACCAGGTCGCCGCGATCCGCGAGCAGGTCGGCGACAAGCAGGTGCTCTGCGCGCTCTCCGGCGGCGTCGACTCGGCGGTCGCCGCGGCCCTGGTGCAGAAGGCCATCGGCGACCAGCTGACCTGCGTCTTCGTCGACCACGGCCTGCTGCGGTCGGGCGAGGCCGAGCAGGTGGAGAAGGAGTACGTCGCCTCCACCGGCGTCCGGCTCGTGGTGGTCGACGCCGAGGAGCAGTTCCTCGGGCACCTGGCCGGCGTCACCGACCCGGAGCAGAAGCGCAAGATCATCGGGCGCGAGTTCATCCGTACGTTCGAGTCGGCCGCCCGCGAGCTGGACTCCGAGCGGCACATCGAGTTCCTGGTCCAGGGCACGCTCTACCCGGACGTGGTGGAGTCCGGCGGCGGCACCGGCACCGCGAACATCAAGTCGCACCACAACGTCGGCGGCCTCCCCGACGACCTCCAGTTCTCGCTGATCGAGCCGCTGCGCACGCTCTTCAAGGACGAGGTCCGGGCGATCGGCAAGGAGCTGGGCCTGCCCGACGTGATCGTGCAGCGGCACCCGTTCCCGGGCCCGGGTCTGGCGATCCGGATCATCGGCGCGGTGGACCGGGAGCGGCTGGACATCCTGCGCCAGGCCGACCTGATCGCCCGCGAGGAGCTGACCCGCGCCGGGCTGGACCGCGACGTCTGGCAGTTCCCGGTGGTGCTCCTCGCCGACGTGCGCAGTGTCGGCGTGCAGGGCGACGGCCGGACGTACGGCCACCCCGTCGTGCTCCGCCCGGTCTCCTCCGAGGACGCGATGACCGCCGACTGGTCGCGCCTGCCGTACGACGTGATCGCCACCATCTCGAACCGCATCACCAACGAGGTTCGTGAGATCAACAGGGTGGTTCTGGACGTCACGAGCAAGCCCCCGGGCACCATCGAGTGGGAGTGACGCTGGGTAGTGGATCAATCGCTCAGGGCGGGTAAACCCGCCCTGAACTGCGATTACTCAGTGCGATTCAACTGTCAGGAACCCGACAGACGGAACGGCCAGGTAACAAAATCCGGGCAGAATGCCGTCCCGTGACCCCCGCACTGGAACCGCTCCGCAGGATCGCCGCCTACGCCGTCGCCTTCGACGACGAGGGCCGGGTTCTCCTGGTCCGGGCCTCGGCCAAGTCCGGCACCCCCGGCATCTGGTCGCTGCCCGGCGGCGCCGTCGACCACGGCGAAGACCCCAACCACACCGTCGTCCGCGAGACCGCGGCGGAGACCGGGCTCTCCGTCGCCGTCACCGGGCTGCGCGACGTCCTCGCCGACATGCGCGCACTGCCGCATCGAGGCGTCACGATCCACACCGACCGCCTGCTCTACTCGGTGTCGATACGTGGCGGCAACCTGGTGGACCGGGTCGGTCACAACACCGACCTGGCCCGATGGCACACCCTCGCCGAGGCGGAGCAGCTCAAACTGCGGCCGTTCGCGGCGGAGGCCCTCGGGTTGAGCACCGCCTCCGCCGACCTGCGCCCCGACGTGCCGCCGACCTTCCCCTCCTTCTACGCGTACGAGGGACCGGACGGGCTGCACCGGGCGCAGCGCTTCGCGGCGTACGCGATCGCCACCGACCCGTACGAAAACCTTCTTTTGACGCGAATCGCGCCGGGCTACCCGGGCGAGGGCTGCTGGCACCTGCCCGGCGGCGGCACCGACTACGGCGAACAGCCCGGCACGGCGCTCATCCGTGAGCTGGTCGAGGAGACCGGCCAGGCGGGGCGGCTGATCGAGCTGCTCGGCGTGGCCAGTCACCGGGACGCGGCCTCGCTCGGCCCGGAGGGCTACCCGATCGACTGGCACGGCGTCCGCGCGTTCTACCGGGTCGTCGTCGACGACCCGACCGAGGTGATCATCCACGACGTCGGGGGCTCCACCTCCGAGGCGAAGTGGATGCCGCTCAAGCAGGTCGCCGAGCTCGCCGCCGACCAGCTGACCGAGGTGACCGCCGACGCCCTCCGGGCCGCGAAACTGATCTGACTCGGTCGACAGGGGCTACTACCCTTGACCGGATGAAGATCAGGAGAGTGGCGGCGTACGGCGTGTGCCGGGCGGCCGACGGGCGGATCCTGCTCACCCGCGGCTCGGAGGCCGCCGCTTTCCCCGGTGTCTGGTCGCTGCCCGGCGGTGGCGTGGACCACGGCGAGCACCCGGACGACACGGTCGTCCGGGAGTTCGCCGAGGAGACCGGGCTGGTGGTGCGGATCACCGGCCTGCGCGCGGTGATCTCCGACGTGACGCCGCTGCCCGAGGCCGACATCCTCGAGCACACCGACCGGATCGTCTACGACGTCGAGGTGACCGGCGGTGAGCTGCGCGCGGAGACCGACGGCACCAGCGACGCGGTGGAGTGGGCGGCGCACGCGGACCTGCCCCTCCTGCCGTTCACCGCCCGGATCCTCGGCGTGCGCTTCGACGAGGCGGGGATCACGATCGGCGCCGACGAGCCGGTGCGCAGCAGCGAACGGGTGCAGCGGTTCGGGGCGTACGGGCTGGTCACCGACCCGGAGGGCCGCGTCCTGCTGGCCCGGATCTCCGAGGGCTACCCCGGCGGCGGCCACTGGCACCTGCCCGGCGGCGGCACCGACTTCGGCGAGACGCCCGAGGAGGGGCTGGCCCGTGAGGTCTACGAGGAGACCTCGCAGCGCGGCCGGATCGACGGGCTGCTCTTCGTGGGGCACCACTACAACCCGGCGGCCGTCGGACCCGAGGGTCGTCCGCTGGAATGGCACGTGCTCCGGGCGATCTATCGGGTACGCGTGGACGACCCGGTCGAGGCCGCGGTGACCGAGGCGGCCGGCGGCTCCACCGACCTGGCCTCGTGGTTCACCCCGTCACAGGCTGCCGGGCTACTGCTCACCGAGCTGGCGCGGGAGGCACTCGGCCGGACGGGCTAAAATCGTGGGCGAGCAGAGAAGGATGCCGCCCGCTAGGATCATTCGCCCTCTCGCCAAGGCCGTCCGGCTGTGCGATGGTGTAACCCGCAATTTCGCCGGGCTCGTGCGGTGCCGGTGACCACCGAACTCCATGGAGGAAGCACGTGCCGAGTACCCCTTGGCGCCGGCGTCGAACGACGGATAGTCCCCGTCCCGCCGGACGCCGCTGGGCTGGCCGTTTGCGCCGCGGCGGGACTCTCGCCCGGCAGGCATTGCTGGTTCGCGTGGGGCGCCGTGCCGCCGAGACGAGCCGGGCCGCGACCGCGACCCGCGCCGAGGTGCTCTACACCGGCCCCGAGCCGGGCATGAACAGTCTGACCGCGCCGGTCTCCGGGATCCCGCTGGAGGCCACCGTCACCGCTCCGATCGACGACGAGCCGACCGCGGCGACCATCCCGCTGCTGCCCGGTGACCCGACCATGGCTCGCCGGTTCCGCTTCGCGCTGGTCAACGGCTGCACCCTGAGCAGCCTCGGCCTCGGCCTGCTCGCGATCTTCCTGGCCATGGACGGCGAGACCCGGATCGCGGCCGCCTGCCTGGTCGCCTGCGTCGCCTTCGATGGCCTGGACGGCGCGCTGGCCCGCAAGCTCGGTGTCGCCAGCCCGTTCGGCGCGCAGATGGACTCGCTCGCCGACATGTGCTCTTTCGGTCTCGCGGCTCCGGTCGTGGTCTACGCGTCGCTGGCCGACTCGGTGCCCCAGTCGGCCGCCGCGATCGCCTGTGCCCTGGTCGCCGGTTGCGCCGCCATCCGCCTGGCCCGCTTCAACGTCTCGCCGAAGGACGGCCGTTTCTTCTCCGGCGTCCCCACCACGATGGCCGCCGCGGTGCTGGCCCTGGCCGTGCTGATCGGCCTGCCGCTGCCGGGCATGGCGCTGCTGGCCGGTGTCGCGCTGCTCGCTTTCGCGATGGTCTCCAGCTTCCCGTACGCGAAGCTCGCCCGGATCGTGAAGCTCCCCCCGTGGCTCTGGCTCCTGCCGATCGTCGGCGCCCTGCTGCAGCCCCGCATGACCTTCGTGCTGATCGTCGCCACCTACCTGGTCAGCGGCCCGATCCTCTGGATGCGCACCAGGCGCGTCTGACCTTCACACCCCGTTTTCCCGGGCCGTCCTTCTTTTTCTTGAAGGGCGGCCTTTCCACGTACGCCCCAGCCCGCCCCCGCCGCGCAGTGGATCAGTGGAAGAGCGCGGTAGAGGGGGTGGTCGGGCCGCTCGCAGGGGCTGAGGGTGCCTTCCACGAATGATCGAGATCGGCCAGCGGGGGAGACAGAGAACGGCCGGCCCCGGCGGAGGGGAGTCCGCCGGGGCCGGCCGGGAGAACGGTGCGGATCAGGTCCGGCGGGCGATCGCCGAAGCGGGGATCAGGTCCGGCGGGCGATCGCCGGAGCCGGGGTCAGAGCCAGCGGGCGATCACCGAGGTGCCGCCGACGACCCGCTCGCCGACCGTGACGAGCGGCTCGGCCTTGTCGGCCGGGAGGTAGACGTCGGTGCGGGAGCCGAAGCGGATCAGGCCGTAGCGCTCGCCGCGGGCCAGCAGGGTGCCGACCGGTGCCCGCTGGACGATGCGGCGGGCGATCAGGCCGGTGCGCTGGGCGACCGCCACCGTGCCGTGGTCGGTGTCGAGGACCGTGTATGCCGCGACGTTGTGCTCGGCGGCGGCGGTGGCGGCGTTCGCGTAGCCGCCCTCCTCGACGAAGTAGTCGGCGACCCGGCCGGCGACCGGGGTGCGGTTGACGTGGACGTCGAAGACCGAGAGGAAGACCGCGATGCGGAGGAACTCGCCGGGGCCGAAGCGCTCGTCGTGCATCCGCTCGACCGAGAGGACCTTGCCGTCCGCCGCCGAGACCACCGCGGCCGGGTCGGACGGGATGTCGCGCTCCGGGTCGCGGAAGAACGCGGCGACCGGGCCGGCGAGGAGCGCCGGGACCAGCCAGAGCTTCGACTGCGGCCGGGCGCGGCGGGCCAGGGCGGCCAGGCCGAGCGCGATGCCGGCGGCGGCGACGCCGTTCGAGTCGATGTGCATCGTCCGGGTCAGCGGAACGCTGGACGGCCGGTAGGCCGGGGCGAGCGACGCCGCGGTGGCCGGGTCGGCCGGGGTGAAGCGGAGCTTGTACACCCGGAGCGGCGGCTGGTTGCGGACCACCAGGTCGGAGCCGACGCCGAAGAGCGCGCTCTGCCGGAACAGCTCGGCGGCGGCGCCCGCCGTGCGGCCCGGACCGGCCGGGGCGGCGACGGTGAGGACCGCGCCGTCGGTGAGGTACTTGCCGAGGCCGTCGATCAGGAGGCGGGTCTCCTCGGCGGTGCCGGTGAGCGGCTCCGCGACGATCACCACGTCGGCGGGCTGGGCCTCCTCCAGGGAGCCGGCGATCCGGACCCGGTCGGCGACCCAGCTGCCCAGGCCGCCGATGTGGCCCTGGAGCAGCTCGGGACTGCTGTTGACGCCGGCGACCAGGGTGAGCGTGTCGCCCGGCAGCAGGGCCTCCACGGCCGCGGCCACCACCGCCGACGCGTGGTCGGCACCGATCATGAGGGCGGAGGTGGCCGTGTTCTGCCGGGCGAACTCGGCGATCAGGGTGCGTGCGGCCCGGGCTCCGACGGCCGGAACGGGCGTGGCGGACACGGCGGGAAACTGGGTCATTCCGCGAGCATATTGCGCGGCTTCTGACCTTCGGCCCCTGGGTGTTCCGCCTCGAAGCGCTGAGCCGGGTCGTCGAGGAGCTCCTGGACGATCGAAGCGTGCATTTCGGGCGGAACGTCCCCTTCGATCCGGGTCTCCGCCTGGACCGGCGGGGTCGGCTCGGCCGGCTGGTCGCGGCGGCCGGAGCGGATCGCCCCGAGCAGGCCGACCACCCCGAAGAGGATCAGGCCGGCCGCCACCGTCCAGCCCAGCGCGGGCAGTTGGAGGGTGACCACCCGGGAGAGCGCCCACCAGCCGGCGATCAGCAGGAAGAGCAGTCCGAAGGTCAGGGAGACGCCGTCCATCCGGTGCGGCTTCATCGGGTCACCTCCACGTTTCCGGTGTCCAGTTTCAGGTCGAGCCGGAGGCTGCCGCCGCCGGCACCGTCCGAGCCGAGGTCGGTGACCTCGTGGCTGCGCTGGTCACGAGTGCTGTTGTACTCCTCGCCGAAGAGCTCGGCACGGCCGCCGCCGACCTCGACCGCGGCGGTGGTGTCCACCTCCGGCGGGAGGACGACCCGGAGCTGCCCGACCTTCATGTCGACCGCGACGGTCTGGTCGGCCTTGCCGAAGTCGACGTCGCTGAGGTCCAGCGTGACGTTGCCGAGGGTGAAGTCGTACCGGTCGGCGATCTCGGCGAGACTCGCCGGGCGGTAGACGTTGTTCTCGAACTCGTTGCCGAAGCGCTCGGTGCCGGTCGAGATCAGCAGGCCCATGGTGGTGAGCAGGGCCAGGAAGATCAGCCCGCGGGCCCGTCCGAACCAGGTGCCGACGATCAGGCCGAGCGCGATGGTGATCAGGGCGGCCGCGAAGTACGCCGAGACCGAGACGCTCAGGCCGGACATGTCGGCCAGCACCATCACGCCCATCACGACCAGCAGCGCGAAGAAGGTGAGCCGGCCGAGGACCGAGCGCTCCTTCGGCGGCTTGGGCGGTTTCGGGGCGGGGGGCGCAGGCGGCGGCGGGGGCGTCGGCCCGGCGAACGGCCCGTACGGGGCGAACGGCGCCCGGTACGCGGGGTCCGGCGGCGGCGGGGCGTATCCCGGCGGCGGCGTGTACGCCGGCGGCGGGGTGAACTTCACCGTGGGCTCCTCCTCCGGCGAGGGTGCGGAGGACGGTGCGGAGGAGGGGGGCGAGGCGGGCGGCGGATAGTCCGTCGGCGGAGCCTTGAACGCGCCCGAGTGCACCCCGCCCCGCTTGATCAGCAGGAACGCGCCGACGATCACCGCGGCCGCGAGCATGCTGGCCCGTGCCCCGCTGCTCACGATGAACGCGAAGGTCAGCAGCGCCGCACCGCCGAGCAGGACGACGGAGAGCGGTTGCATCCCCGACTGCCCCTTGCCGAGCAGCGACTCCAGCGGGGAGGCGGCGTCCCCCTCGGACGGGATGATCAGCCAGCCGATGAGGTAGAGCAGCACACCCGCGCCGCCCAGGATGCCGAGTACGGCGAGGAGCACCCGCCACAGCACCGGGTCGGTGTTGGTGGCCCGGGCCAGCGCGCCGCAGACACCGGCGATGTACCGGGGGTGGCGGGGGCGGACCAGTTGCTGCCGGGTGAACGCCGCGTGCGCCGCGCTGACCCAGGGCGGGATGTTGGAACTGTTCGGTCCGGCACCGGGGCCGGCGCCGGGGCCCGGCGGGGTGCCGGGCGGGACGCCGGGCCCCGGGGCGGTGCCGGGCTCGGGAGCGGTGGTCGGCGCCGGCCCGCCCTGTGGGCCGGTGCCCGAGGCAGCTTCGTCGTTCATGCTTCGATCCTGCGGCCGGGAGCGGCGCAGGCGCCTCAGGAACCGACCCTGAGGACACCCTGAGATCCGGGGTCGGGAGGTTCCCCGTGGCCCGAGACCGCCGTACGTGTGACGATCGGTGGGTGACTACCGCAGCCGCCCCCGCACCGCCTCGCCGGTTGGTCCGCCCCCGCGACCACCGGATCGTGGCCGGGGTCGCCACCGGACTCGCCCGGCACCTGGGCGTGCCGGTCATCGCGGTGCGCATCAGCCTGGTGGTCCTGCTCGGCTTCAACGCGCTCGGCCTGCTGCTCTACGCGGCGTACTGGGCGGTGCTGCCGCAGGAGGCCCGGCAGGACGAGAAGCCCACCGAGCGGGACTGGGCCTCGCTGGTGCCGTTCACCGCGATCGGGCTGGGCGTGATCCTGCTGCAGGCGCTGGTCTTCGGTGACCAGGTGGCCACCACGGTGGGCTGGATGGCCGCGGTGATCGCGGTCGGCGCCGGGGTGATCTGGCACCAGTCCGACCCGACCCGCCGCGAGCTCTGGACCGACCGGGCGGCGCCGACCCCCTGGCTCGCCGCGATCGTGGCCGAGACCGACCGGCGCTCGTTCGTCTTCCGCTTCGTCGGGGGCGGGATCCTGGTCGCCGTCGGCATCATCGGCGTGGTCGCGGTGTACGCCCCGGCCGACTCCCTCTCCGCCGTACTCAATGGGATGATCTTCGCTCTCGTGGGTCTTCTCGGTGTGGGTGTGGTGGTGGCGCCGCTGGTCTGGCGGACCTTCGGGCAGCTGCGCGCCGAGCGGGAGGGCCGGATCCGGGAGCAGGAGCGCGCCGAGGTGGCCGCCATGATCCACGACCAGGTGCTGCACACGCTCGCGCTGATCCAGCGCAACTCCGCGGACATCAAGGAGGTCCAGCGGCTCGCCCGTGGCCAGGAGCGCAGCCTGCGCAACTGGCTCTACAAGCCGACCGCCTCGCCGACCGAGCGCTTCGCGGCCGCGCTGGAGCAGGCCGCGGCCGAGGTCGAGGACACGTACGCGATCACGGTGGAGACCGTCGTGGTCGGTGACACCCCGTGCGACGATCGGGTCGCCGCCCTGGTCGCCGCCGCGCGCGAGGCCCTGGTGAACGCGGCCCGGCACGCCGGAGTGCAGACCGTCTCGCTCTACGCCGAGGTCGAGGAGGACGAGCTGAGCGTCTTCGTCCGGGACCGCGGTGCCGGGTTCGATCTCAGCGGCGTGGCGGAGACACGGCACGGTGTCCGTGGTTCGATCATCGGGCGCATGCAGCGCCACAACGGGCGCGCCGAGATCCGCAGCGCGCCCGGCGACGGTACAGAGGTGCGCCTCACCCTTCCCGTGTCGCGGGAGAGCGTGGGCGCCGGTAAGGAGTCAGCACGATGACCGACGAGCCCCTGACCGTGTTCCTGGTCGACGACCACGCGATGTTCCGTGCGGGTGTCCGCGCCGAGCTGGGCGCGCACGTCGACGTGGTGGGCGAGGCGAGCACGGTGGCCGAGGCGATCAGCCGGATCGCCGCCGTACAACCGGACGTGGTGCTGCTCGACGTGCACATGCCGGACGGCGGCGGCCGCGCGGTGCTCGAGTCGATCCGCCGATCGCACCCGCAGGTCCGGTTCCTGGCACTCTCCGTGTCCGACGCGGCGGAGGACGTGATCGGGCTCATCCGGGCCGGCGCCCGGGGCTACGTGACCAAGACCATCTCCCCGGACGAGCTGGCGGCGGCGGTGCGCCGGGTGGCCGACGGCGACGCGGTGTTCAGCCCGAGACTGGCCGGGTTCGTGCTGGACGCGTTCGCCTCCCGTCCGGACGTACCGGTGGCGGATCCCGAGCTGGACCAGCTCACCAACCGGGAGCGCGAGGTGTTGCGGCTGCTCGCGCGGGGGTACGCGTACAAGGAGATCGCCAAGGAGCTGTTCATCTCGATCAAGACGGTCGAGACGCACGTGTCCAATGTGCTCCGAAAGCTCCAGATGAGTAACCGTTACGAATTGTCACGATGGGCGGCTGACCGCCGGCTCGTCTGAGGGGTGACCTCCACCGTCTGTCACCAAAGTTTCCACCAATGGCTGCGGACCGTGTACGTTCGGGTACGAGCTGGAGTACGCGCAGGTCAACACGGTCTAATCGGCCGAAAGGATGATCTTCGGAAGTGCGTACGGACGTAAACGGCTAATATCACCTTGATAACGGCGCTCTTGGGATTCGGTACCTCTGTGTCACAGTGGCAGCTACTCACACAACCCCTCGTGAGCGCCCCTGAAGGAGGCACTCCCATGCCTGGGAAAAGCCCATGGAAGATGGCGGTCGGTGCGACCGCCATCGCCTTGTTGGCCGCCGGTTGCGGTGGCGGCGGGTCCGATGACTCGTCGTCCACTTCCAATACTGTAGTGATCGGTATCGGCGAGCCGCAGCACCTCATTCCGACCAACACCACCGAGTCCAACGGTGCCGAGGTGCTGGACGCGCTGTTCTACCCGCTGGTCAACTTCGACTCGGACAACAACCCGGTCACGGTTGCCGCGGAGTCGATTACCTCGGCCAAGAACAACACCGTGTGGACCGTCAAGCTGAAGTCCGGCTTCACGTTCAGCAACGGTGAAGCGGTCACCTCGGACAACTACATCAACGCCTGGAACTACGGCGCCTACGGCCCGAACGGTCAGGGTGCGTCGTACTTCTTCGAGAAGATCAAGGGTTACGCGGACATGCAGTCCGTGGACCCGGACGGCGAAGAGGGCGCCCAGAAGGCACCCGAGCCGAAGGCGAAGACGCTGTCCGGCCTGGCCAAGGTGGACGACACCACCTTCACGGTCACCCTCTCCGCGCCGTTCGCGGGCTGGGAATCCGTCATGGGCTACACCGCCTTCCTCCCGCTGCCGAAGGCCGCCTGGGCGTCGGACGGCGTCATCGCCGACGGCTTCGAGGACGCCATCATCGGCAACGGCCCCTTCAAGCTGAAGGGAAAGTGGGAGCACGACTCTCAGCTGGTCGTGGAGAAGGTCGCCGACTTCAAGGGCACCGTTCCCAAGGTCGACGGGATCACGTACAAGATCTACCAGGACCAGCAGGCCGAGTACGCCGACCTGGTCGCCGGTAACGTCGACGTGCAGACCCAGATCCCGATCGAGAGCCTGGCCCAGGCCTCGGCCGACCTCGGTGACCGGTTCAAGAAGAGCGCGAACTCCGTCTTCCAGTTCGTCGGCTTCCCGACGTTCCAGAAGGAGTTCCAGGACGTCCGCGTCCGCAAGGCGATCTCGATGGCGATCAACCGCCAGGAGATCACCGACCAGATCTTCCTCGGTTCCCAGACCCCGGCGACGTCCTTCGTCTCCCCGGTGGTCGCGGGCTACCGCCCGGACACCTGTGGCGCCAACTGCGTGTACAACCCGACCGAGGCCAAGGCGCTCTACACCGCCGCCAAGGGCCCGTCGGAGATCAAGATCACGTACAACGTCGACGGTAACCACAAGGCGTGGGTCGACGCGACCTGCAACCAGATCAAGGCTTCGCTCGGTGTGAACTGCACCGGCGTCGGCGAGCCCAAGTTCGCCGACCTGCTGGCCAAGGTCGAGAAGAAGGAGAACGTCGGTCTGATCCGCCTCGGCTGGGTCATGGACTACCCGCTGATGGAGAACTACCTCGGCCCGCTGTACAGCACCGACGGTTCCTCCAACTACTACGGGTACAGCAACTCGACCTTCGACAACCTGGTCAAGGAGGGCTCCGCGGCGGCGACGCCGGAGGAGGCCATCAAGAAGTGGCAGGCCGCCGAGGACATCCTGGCGGAGGACATGCCGGTCATCCCGCTGCGTGTCGGCCAGAACGTCTACGGCTACTCGGAGAAGGTCTCGAGCGTGAACGTCGACCTGTTCCAGAAGGTCGACCTCTACAAGATCGAAGTCGTTTCCTGATCTGACCGTACGAACGGTGGTGGCGCCACGGGGAGTGTGAAACCGTGGCGCCACCGCTGTGTTAACCCCCTACCTAACGTCGCCGTGCTCACGAGGCCGGCGCTCTTCCGCGGAAGAGGCACACCCGTATGTTCCGCTATATCGTGCGGCGCCTACTCCAGATGGTCCTGACCTTCTTCGGGGCGACTTTCCTGGTGTTCGCGCTCATGTTCGCCAACCAGAAGGACCCGATCCAGGCCCTCGTCGGCGAACGTCCCGTGACCGAGAGTCAGCGCATCGCGCTGACCGAGAGGTACCACCTGGATGAAGGCTTCTTCATGCAGTACTGGTACTACATGAAGGGCGTGCTCACCGGGGACTTCGGTACCTCGATGACCGGCCGCAAGATCTGGGAGATGATGGCCGACGCCTGGCCGGTCACCCTGCGCCTGTCACTCATCGCGATCGTCATCGCGGCCACCATCGCCGTCACCGTCGGTGTCTACGCGGCGCTCAAGCGCGGCGGCCTCTTCGACAACGCGAGCCTGCTCATCACCCTGGTCCTGCTGGCCATGCCGATCGTCGTGATCGCGCCGCTGTTCCAGCTGATCTTCGGTATCTCGCTGAACTGGTTCCCGCCGACCGCGACCCGCGACGCCACCTTCTGGCAGCTGCTCCTACCTGCTCTGGTGCTGGCCTGCGTCGTCGTCGCCCCCGAGATGCGGGTGACCCGGACCTCGGTCGCGGAGAACCTGCGGTCCGACTACGTCCGGACCGCCCGGGCCAAGGGCCTCACCCGGATGCGCGTCATCTGGGTGCACGTGCTGCGCAACTCGCTGATCCCGGTCGTCACGCTGATCGGCGTCGACCTCGGCCAGCTCTTCGCCGGCGCCATCGTCACCGAACACGTCTTCAACATCCCCGGGGTCGGGTTCAACATCGCCCGAGCGATCAACACCGAGGACGGCCCACTCGTGGTCGGTTTCGTGAGCATCTTGGTGATCCTGTTCCTCTTCATCAACCTGCTCGTCGACCTTCTCTACGCCGCCCTCGACCCCAGGATCCGCTATGAGTGACGTCAACGCAGTGATCGACGCCGAGCCCGCCGGTAGCGGGACGCCGAATCACCGGGCCGGGAAGCCGGACAAGGCACGCAGCCTCACCGCCGACGCCTGGGCGGATCTGCGGAAGAGCAAGATCTTCTGGACCGCCATCGTGCTGGTGCTGATCATCGCGCTGATGGCGGCCTTCCCGTCGCTCTTCACCTCGGCCGACCCGAAGTCGTGCACGCTCTCGAACCAGTACAAGGGTCCGACCGGTGGCGCGATCTTCGGCTACGACTTCCAGGGCTGTGACGTCTACGCCAAGACGATCTACGGTGCCTACAACTCGCTATTCGTCGGGTTCATGTCGACCCTGATCGCCTCGCTGATCGGGTTGATCATGGGTCTCGCCACCGGCTACTTCGGCGGCTGGCTGGACGCCGTGCTCTCCCGGTTCATCGACGTCATGCTCGGCATCCCGTTCCTGCTGGGCGGCATCGTCCTCTCCCGGCGGCTCTCGTCCGACCCGGCGAGCGACGGCGTCTGGGCGGTGATCCTCACGCTCGGCCTGCTGACCTGGACCTCCGGTGCACGGGTGATGCGCTCCGCGGTCATCTCGTCGAAGAACCAGGACTACGTCGCGGCGGGCCGGATGCTCGGCGCCACCCCGGCGCGGCTGATGCTGCGACACATCCTGCCGAACTCGATCGCGTCCTTCATGGTGGTCAACACGCTGCTGCTCGGCGTGAACATCGGCAGCGAGGCGACGCTCTCGTTCCTCGGTGTCGGCCTCAAGGGCGATGCCATCAGCTGGGGCATCATGATCGCCGACGGCACGAAGTTCGCCCGTTCCGAGCCATGGCCGCTGGTCTGGCCGGCGATCTTCCTCGGCGCCACGGTGCTGGCCTTCATCATGCTCGGCGACGCCATCCGCGACGCCTTCGACCCGAAGTTGCGGTGACCCTGTGACTGATGTGAAAGCGCAAATCGATGTCCTACCGGGCCTCGACCCGCGCGCTCCGCTGCTCGAAGTGAGCGACCTGCACGTCGAGTTCCGCACCCAGTACGGCGTCGCCAAGGCCGTGAACGGCGCGAACTTCTGGCTCTCCCCGGGAGAGACGCTCGCCATCCTGGGCGAGTCCGGCTGCGGCAAGTCGGTGACCGCTCAGGCGATCATGGGCATCCTGGACTCCCCACCCGGGTACGTCACCCAGGGCCAGGTCAAGTACCGCGGCGTGGACCTGCTGCAGCTCCGCGAGGAGCAGCGCCGCAAGGTCCGGGCCAACCAGATCGCGATGATCTTCCAGGACGCGCTCTCCGCGCTGAACCCGGTCTACACGGTCGGCTTCCAGCTCGGCGAGCTCTTCCGCAAGCACCGGGGCATGTCCCGCGGTGACTCCAAGAAGCGCGCGATCGAGCTGCTCGACCAGGTGAAGATCCCGGCGGCGAACCAGCGGGTTAACGACTACCCGCACCAGTTCTCCGGTGGTATGCGCCAGCGCGTCATGATCGCCATGGCGCTCGCGCTCGACCCCGAGGTGCTGATCGCCGACGAGCCCACCACGGCTCTCGACGTCACCGTGCAGGCGCAGATCATGGGCCTGCTCGCCGACCTGCAGCGGCAGCGGAACATGGGCCTCATCCTGATCACGCACGACATGGGCGTGGTCGCCGACGTCGCCGACCGGATCTCCGTGATGTACGCGGGCAAGGTCGTCGAGGAGGCTCCGGTCTACGACATCTACGCGCGGCCGGCGCATCCGTACACGCGGGCGCTGCTCGAGTCGATTCCGCGGCTCGACATGAAGGGGCAGCAGCTCAACGTCATCAAGGGTCTGCCGCCGGCGCTGACCGACGTCCCGCAGGGCTGCGCGTTCAACCCGCGGTGTGCGTTCGCCAGGGACGCCTGCCGACAGGATCCGCCGCCCCCGCCGTACCAGGTTTCGGTTCAGCCGCACCGCACGGCCCGGTGCCACTTCTTCCGGGAGGTCATCGGTGAGTGACGTCGTCCTCGAGACCAAGGGACTGGTCAAGCACTTCCCGATCACCCAGGGCATCGTCTTCCAGAGCAAGGTCGGTGCCGTCCGAGCGGTCGACGGTGTCGACATACAGCTGCGCCGGGGCGAGACGCTCGGCGTGGTCGGCGAGTCCGGCTGTGGCAAGTCGACCCTGGCCAAGCTGCTGGTCGGCCTGGAGAAGCCGACCGCCGGCTCGATCATGGTGCGCGGCCAGGACATGGTGAAGCTCCGTGGCTCGGCGCTGCGCAAGGCCCGCCGCAACATCCAGATGGTGCTGCAGGACCCGTACACCTCGCTCAACCCGCGCATGACGGTCGGCGACATCATCGGCGAGCCGTTCGAGATCCACACCGAGGTGGTCCCGAGGGGCGGCCGGCAGCGCGCGGTGCAGGACCTGCTGGACACGGTCGGTCTCAACCCCGACCACATCAACCGGTACCCGCACCAGTTCTCCGGCGGTCAGCGCCAGCGCATCGGCATCGCCCGGGCGCTCGCGCTCAAGCCCGAGATCATCGTCTGCGACGAGCCGGTGTCGGCGCTCGACGTCTCGATCCAGGCCCAGGTGATCAACCTGCTCGAGCGCCTGCAGAACGAGTTCGGGCTGTCGTACATCTTCATCGCGCACGACCTGTCGGTGGTCAGGCACATCTCCGACCGGGTCGCCGTGATGTACCTGGGCAAGGTGATCGAGACCGGTCACGACCAGGCGATCTACGACCAGCCGACGCACCCGTACACCCAGGCGCTGCTCTCCGCCGTGCCGGTTCCGGACCCGCGCCTGCGCGGTCACCGTGACCAGATCGTCCTGGAGGGCGACGTCCCGTCCCCGGCCAACCCGCCGTCGGGTTGCCGCTTCCGCACCCGCTGCTGGAAGGTTCAGGACGTCTGCTCGCAGCAGGAGCCGCTGCTGCAGATCCGCGAGCGTTCCCCGCACCCCAGTGCCTGCCACTTCGCCGAGATCCGCGACGTCGTGCACGGCCACTGACCCACCACGAAGCCGGGCCGGGAGGCTTTCTCCCGGCCCGGCTCGTTTTTTTGAAGACCATGTCGCAGCGGGGTGGGTGGTACAGACCGTCGCTCCCGCCGAGGGTCGGTCGGGGGCCCAGCTTCGCTGGCCCTCTCCCTCCACCCGCGTGCGTGGTTGCGCCCCTTCCGAGCGGGGTCCTACAGCGGGCCGCGGCCGGAGCGGAGCAGGAGCAGGGCGACCTGGGTGCCGTCGGGGCCCAGAGCGGCGCGGAAACGGTCGACGATCTCCCGCTCGCGGGCCAGGACCAGCCGGGTGCCGCCGCTCGCCATCCGGGTCTTGCCGACCGTCTGGGAGAGCCGGGCGCGTTCCAGCCAGAGGTCGATGATCGCTTGATCGATCTCGTCGATCCGCTCGCGCATGCCACGGATCTCGTCGGCGGCCAGGGGCTGGCCGGCACCGGTGGACTGGTCCATCACATCGGAAGTCATCTCGTGCTCCTCGGGTGCTGGCGCCCCGGTCGAGCCGGCCCGGGCAGCATCAAGCCCCGGGCTCGGAAGCCCGGGGCTTGATGTAGGTCTGTCGTTCAGAGGCGACCTACGGCTGCCGGACTTCCGGGGCCGTAGTAAAAAATCGTGCCTGCTGAATCACGAGCCGAGTATGCCCCGCTCCGAGACCGGGCCGCAAGAAAACCGCCCGAACCGTGAGACGGGGACCGACGGTCAGCCGACGGTGGTGATCCGGTCGGCCGGGCCCGGCGCGACCGAGCCGGTGGCCAGGTACGCGGTGAGGGCGTCGATGTCGAAGCCCGGCGCGGTGACCCGGCCGGTGCCCGCCGTCAGGGAGGAGAAGCCGTCGCCGCCGTTCGCCAGGAAGTCGTTCGTGGTGACCTGGTAGGAGGCGGCCGGATCGATCGCGACCCCGTTCAGCGACAGCCCGGAGATCCGGGAGCCGAGGGCGGCCGACGCGCTCCAGGTGTAGGTGAGGCCCGCCGAGACCTGGAGGATCTTCGTCGAGGTCTGCCCGTTATAGCCCACGAACTGCTGCTCCAGCACCTCCGTGAGCTGGGCGCCGGTCAGTGTCTGGGTCACCACCAGGTTGTTGAACGGCTGGACGGTGAACGCCTCGCCGTACGTGACCTGCCCGTACGCCTCCCCGCCGGACGACTGGTCGGCGTCCAGGTCGGCACGGACGCCACCCGGGTTCATCAGCGCGATCTGCGCACCGGAGCCCGCGGTGTACGCGAGCTGGGCGTCCGCGATCACGTCACCGAGCGGGCTCTCCCCGGCCGCGGTGGCGGTCCGCACGATGTCCCCGGTGATGCTCCCGACGACCTGGTCGGCGATCGGCGCGACGGCCGTCCGGTACTTGTCGGCGACCTTCTTCGCGGCGGCGTCGACGGTGTCCGGGTTCTTCAGGTAGACGCCGCTCGCGTCCTTCTGCCAGCCCCCGTTGCCGTCCGCGACGCCGTTCTCCACGATCACGTTCTTCGCGGTGATGTCGGCGAACCGCCCGGTCCTCCTGTCGATGCCGAAGTCGATGTCGGTGATCAGCTGCCCGTTGCTGCCGGCGCTGGTCACGACGGTGTCGGTGCCCGCGGCGTTCGGCAGCTTGCAGGAGTAGAACCGGTGCGTGTGACCGGAGGCGACGATGCCGATCTCCGGGTTCAGGCCCTTCACGATGTCGACCACGGGACCCGAGAAGCCGTAGCAGTCCGAGACGCCCGGCGTCGGCGTGGCCGAGGCCTGGGTGCCGCCCTCGTGCAGGAGCAGCACCTGGGCCTTCACGCCCATCCGGGTGAGCACCCTCGACCAGTGGTTGGCGGTCTCGATCTCGTCGGTGAAGTGCACGTTCGTGATGCCGGCCGGGTTGACGATGCCCGCGGTGCCCTCCAGCGTCAGGCCGATGAAGCCGACCGGCACGCCCTGCACGTAGCGGATCTCGTAGGGCGGCAGGATCGACCGCCCGGTCGTGTTGTCGATGGTGTTCGCGGCGAGGTAGGTGAACTTCGCTCCGCGGTACGGGTCACCGTCCTGGCATCCGTCGGCCGGGTGACATCCGCCCTTCTGGATCCGGAGCAGTTCGGCCACGCCCTCGTCGAACTCGTGGTTGCCGACCGAGCTGACCTGCAGCCCGACGGTGTTCATCAGCTCGATCGTCGGCTCGTCGTGGAACGCCGCGCTGACCAGCGGGGTCGCGCCGATCAGGTCACCCGCGCCGGCCGTGATGGTCTCCCGGTGCTCGGCCGTGGCCTCGGCGCGCAGCTTCTTGAGGTAGGTGGCGAGATATTCGACACCGCCCGCGGGCGTGCTGGTGCCGCCCGCGTTGACCACCGCGCCGCTGCCCGAGGGCGGGTCGATCGCGCCGTGGAAGTCGTTGTAGCTGAGGATCTGGCCCTTGACCACCCCGCCCTGCGGGTGGCCGTGCGACGTGCTGACCGGGGCGAATTCCCCGGGCGACGCGGACGCGGCCACCGGCGTACCGGAGAGTGATCCTAAAACGGCGACGGCGACCGCCGGCAATGCGAGACGTTTCATCGTGTATCGATCCCTTGATCAAAGTGGACAATCACGAACCTGGATAGCCTGCTCGATCCCGGTGGGCCGCGCCACCTCACACAGGTGACATCGCGGTGTGAATCGGTGTCGGGGGGTCGGCATACACTGGCTGCGCGATGCGACCTTCCTCAGAACCTGCCGAGAGTGCCCTGTTCACGCTGCCCGTGGCCCGGGCTCCGGAGCCGCGCCGCCGGCTCGACCCCGAGTCCCTGCTGACCGGGCTGAACGGCCCGCAACGGGACGCGGTCACCCATTCCGGTTCACCGCTGCTGATCGTGGCCGGCGCCGGGTCGGGCAAGACCCGGGTGCTGACCCACCGGATCGCCTACCTGCTGGCCGAGCGGGACGTGCACCCCGGCGAGATCATCGCTATCACCTTCACCAACAAGGCCGCCGGCGAGATGAAGGAGCGGGTGGCCCAGCTGGTCGGCCCGCGCGCCCGGCTGATGTGGGTGTCGACCTTCCACTCGGCCTGCGTCCGGATCCTGCGCGCCGAGCACGAGCACGCCGGGCTGAAGAGCACCTTCTCGATCTACGACGCCGACGACTCGCGCCGCCTGATGACGATGGTCGGCCGCGAGCTCGACCTGGACCCGAAGCGGTACACCGCACGGTCCCTGGCGGCCCAGGTGTCGAATCTGAAGAACGAGCTGGTCGACCCGGAGGACTTCAAAGCCCGGGCGAACGGGCCGAACGAGCGGGCCCTCGCCGAGGCGTACGAGCTCTATCAGCGGCGGCTCCGCGAGGCGCACGCGCTGGACTTCGACGACATCATCATGTCCGTGGTGCACCTCTTCCAGTCGCACCCGATGATCGCCGAGACGTACCGCCGCCGGTTCCGGCACGTGATGGTGGACGAGTACCAGGACACCAACCACGCGCAGTACACGCTGATCCGCGAGCTGGTCGGCGTGCCCGGCGGTGAGGTCGCGCCGAGCGAGCTCTGCGTGGTCGGCGACGCGGACCAGTCGATCTACGCGTTCCGTGGCGCGACGATCCGCAACATCCTGGAGTTCGAGCGCGACTACCCGGACGCGCGGACCATCCTGCTGGAGCAGAACTACCGCTCCACCCAGACCATCCTCTCCGCGGCGAACGCGGTGATCGACCGGAACACCTCCCGCAAGCCGAAGCGGCTCTGGAGCGACCAGGGCGCCGGCGAACAGATCGTCGGGTACGTCGCGGACACCGAGCACGCCGAGGCGGACTGGGTGGCCCGGGAGATCGACCGGCTCACCGACAACCACGACGTGCGCCCCGGCGACGTGGCCGTCTTCTACCGCACCAACAACCAGTCCCGGGTGTTCGAGGAGGTGTTCATCCGCGTCGGGCTGCCGTACAAGGTGGTCGGTGGGGTGCGCTTCTACGAGCGCAAGGAGGTGCGGGACGCGCTGGCCTATCTCCGCGCGATCGTGAACGAGGACGACACGGTCAGCGTCCGCCGGGTGCTGAACACCCCGAAGCGCGGGATCGGCGACCGGGCCGAGGCGTGCATCGAGGCGCTGTCCAACCGGGACCGGATCTCGTTCGGTCAGGCGCTGCGGCACGCGAAGGGCGCGCCGGGCATCTCCACCCGGGCCGTGAACAGCATCGGCGACTTCGTCCAGCTCCTCGACGACCTGCGCGAGCTCGCCCGTACGGCCCCGCCGGAGGAGGTCCTGGAAGCGGTGTTGCAGCGCTCCGGCCTGCTCGGCGAACTGGAGGAGAGCCTCGACCCGCAGGACCAGGGCCGGGTGGAGAACCTCCAGGAGCTGGTCTCGGTCGCCCGGGAGTACACCGAGCGCGTCGAGTCCCTCGCACCCCCGTCGGAGGAGCCCGAGGAGGAGGACGTCCCGGTCGCCGGCCTCGCCGGGTTCCTGGAGCAGGTGGCCCTCGTCGCCGACGCGGACCAGATCCCCAGCGACGATCCGGACCACCAGGGCGTGGTCACGCTGATGACGCTGCACACGGCGAAGGGCCTGGAGTTCCCGGTGGTCTTCCTGACCGGCCTGGAGGACGGCGTCTTCCCGCACATGCGGGCGCTCGGCGACAACTCCGAGCTGGAGGAGGAGCGGCGGCTGGCGTACGTGGGCATCACCCGTGCCCGGCAGCGGCTCTACCTCTCCCGGGCGGTGACCCGGTCCAACTGGGGACAGCCGCAGTACAACCCGCCCTCCCGCTTCACCGACGAGCTTCCGGCGGAGCTGGTGCGCTGGGAGCGGACCGGGAGCTCGTACACCTCCTGGTCGGGCACGGGCGGCGGGGTGGGCGGCCGCGGTGGCGGCGACCGGCAGCGCGGCGGAGGCTTCTCCGGCGGTACGCCCAAGGCCCAGCGCCTGGCCGAGCGGCTGGGCATCGACGGGAGCAAGCTGACCACGGCGAGCGAGCTCAAGATGGGCCCGAAGGTCGAGGTCGGCGACCGCGTCAACCACCAGCGCTACGGCCTCGGCCGGGTGGTCGGCGTCGAGGGCCAGGGCGCCGGTTCCCGCGCGAAGATCGACTTCGGCGACCAGACCATCTGGCTGGTCCTCCGCCACGCCCCGATCGAGAAGATCTAGTCGAGGGACTGGTCGGATGAGGGTCTAGTAGGCCGAGCAGCCCGGGATGTCGACGCCGTGGGCGTGCATCCAGGCGGTGGGCTCGACCGGGTTCTTGTAGTAGCCCTCGTGGACCTCGAAGTGCAGGTGCGGGCCGGTGGAGTGGCCGGTGGAGCCCTCGTCGCCGATCTGCTGGCCGGCCTGCACGTGCTGGCCGACGGTCACCCGGATCACGGACATGTGGCCGTAGTGGGTGAGGTACCCGTCGCCGTGGTCGATCAGGACGGCGTTGCCGTAGCCCTGGGCCGCGCCGGCCGCAATCACCACGCCGGCACCGGCCGCGACGATCGGGGTGCCCCAGGCGGTGGCCAGGTCGACACCGGCGTGCAGCCGGCCCCAGCGCTGACCGAAGCAGGAGGTGACCCGGGCCTGCGGGAGCGGGTTCACCCACCGGGCCGCGACCACCGGGCGGGCCTTGCGCGTGACCGGGGCGGCGGCGGGCGCGGGAACCGGTCGTTTCCGGCGCAGCACCGGGTCGACGGCCGCGGCACCACCGGCCGCGGCACCGGTCAGCGCGGTACCGGTCAGCGCGGTACCGGTCAGCGCGGTACCGGTCAGCGCGGTGCCGCTTCGGGCGGCTTCGGTCAGCGTGGTGTCGATCCGGGTGGCTTCGGTCACGGCAGTGCCGCTGGGGAGATCAGGATCGGTCAGGGCGGCCGTGGTCTGGCCGGCGGCCCGGACCGGCTCGTCGAGGATGTAGTCGTCGCCCGTGATGATCAGCCGGGGATGGACCTTGCCGGGGGCGTCGTCGCCGGCCGGCGGGACGATCGGCAGCGAGGCCGGTGCGTGCGCGGCGGTGTGGCCGGCGGTGGAGCCGGACGGCGCGGCGGTGGCGGTGGCTCCGACGGCGCCGACACCGGTGGCGAGAGTGGCGGTCAGTGCGGTGATCGAGAGGGCGGCCCGGCCGCGGCTGGCGAAGAGAGCGGGGAACGCCGGTGCGCGGTGGCTGCCGTGGTGGTCCCGGCGGCGCCGGCCCTTCCCGGTACGAGGATCCTGTCCCACACTCCGCCCCCTCCGCCTGCCGGACGACATGCCGTCACGAATCCAGTCGGCCCGGTCGAGCGGGACACTGAGCGCGGAAAAGCGGGTTCAACCGATCTGCAACCGTCCGGGGCGACGCCTGCGGGACGGGGGCGCCTGCGGGGGCGGGAGAGCCTGCGCGGGACGTGAGGCCCTGCGCGGGACGGCAGCGACCGAAGTCAAAGGAGATGCACAGAGGAAATCAAGAAGATCATCAGGCGCGGAGGCCAGGATGGTAAGAGTCAGGAAGTGGCTGCCTCGGCAGCAGCCAGACCGGCGTAGACCGACTCCATCCCGAGTTTGATGTCGACGCCGCGGTCCCGGAGGAACGTGATCGGGTCGGTCGGGGTGCCGTTCACGTGCACCTCGAGGTGCAGGTGCGTGCCGTACGAGTATCCGGTGTTGCCGACCTCGCCGATGACCTGACCGGCCTTGACCGTGTCGCCCTTCTCGACCAGCAGGCGCCGGGAGTGGGCGTAGATGATCTCGGTGCCGTCGTCCTGCTTGACGGTGATGGCGTAGCCGTAACCACCCTGGTAGCCCGCGGCGGTCACCGTGCCGGCGTGCACCGCCTTGTAGGGCGTGCCGTCCGGGGCGGCCAGGTCGATGCCGGCGTGCAGTTTCCCGAAACGGACACCGTACGGCGCGGTGAACTGGTAGTCGTCCAGCGGGAGCAGGTAGATCTCGGAGGCTTCGACGTCCTCGTCGGTGCTGGTCTTCGCGGCGGCGTCGCGGTTCTCGCTGCGGGAGGCGCGGGTCGCGTCGTCTGAGCGGCTGTTCAGCGCGTCGGTGGCGACCTGGGACGTCTTGTCGAGACCCTGCAGGACCTCGGGGTTTATCGCCTTGTTGTCCGGGAGATTGGAGGCCGCGCCGATGGCGACGACGCCCGCTCCGATGAACGCCGAGGTGACGACGACCGCGTAGCGGCTGCGCGGAGGGGTCGGGACGCGGCGCCGGCCGCGATAGCGATCGGGCTCAGACGACAAGCGCTGGCGCACGAAGGACCCTCCGTCGATGGCATTGCGGCGGCAACCACCCTGGCCGGAACTGGTTAACGGTGGTCGACCGGGCTGGCGCTTCGGGGTGAACCGGTGCGGCAGCCGTGGCCACGGTAACGAAAGGGCAGGCTCCTCACAAGTCGCAGCGCTAATTACGTGACAGTTTATGGTGAGCATTGATCATCGATTGTCCGAATTAGTTACCTTTCTCGTCTCCCGATATGGCGACCCTCCGTGATCGCCCATAAAACGGAAAGTAATGTGACCGGGGTAACCATTTCATGGCTGCGTCGCTGCTCGAGGTGCTACCTCCGGCCCGGTGCGGCAGGTTACCGTTCGTTCAGGTGGACGCCGAGGTCCTCAGTCCGGAGGGGTCAGTCATGCAGGCACGGATCAGGGTCGTCGTCGCGAAGCCCGGGCTGGACGGGCATGATCGCGGCGCGAAGGTGGTCGCGCGGGCGCTGCGCGACGCCGGCATGGAGGTCGTCTACACCGGGCTGCACCAGACGCCCGAGCAGGTCGTGGAGACCGCGATCCAGGAGGACGCCGACGCGATCGGCCTCTCCATCCTCTCCGGCGCGCACATGACGCTGTTCCGCCGTGTCCTGGAGCTGCTCCGCGAGCGCGACGCCGCCGACATCGTGGTTTTCGGCGGCGGCATCATTCCGGAGGACGACATCACCGAATTGGAATCACTCGGTGTATCCAAGCTATTCACCCCGGGTGCCACTACCGCGTCGATCGTCGAATGGGTTCGCGCCAATGTGACCACCCAGGTCGCCTGAGACCAGGGGAAATGGCGAAAAAGGGAGAGGCCGGACGCACCCCTCACACGTCCGGCCCCTCTATGCGCGATGCCCCGCCGCCACCCCTCGACCGACAGGGCATCGGCCGTTCTCACCGGGCGCCGTAGCGCTCCGACATCACAATCAACGACCCCTCCATCGGCGGGTTACGTGTGCGTGCGTGACTTTTTCCGCACACTCGCGCATCAGGC
This sequence comes from Actinoplanes sp. NPDC051851, assembly GCF_040681165.1. Lineage (NCBI taxonomy): Bacteria > Bacillati > Actinomycetota > Actinomycetes > Micromonosporales > Micromonosporaceae > Actinoplanes > Actinoplanes sp. NPDC051851. The sequence goes on from NZ_JBFAYF010000006.1 coordinate 162,791, forward strand.
CGTCTAGATCTCGTACGGCACCCCGGCCGATGGACGAAACGTCACAGCGCGCTCACTGTCCACACACGTCCCGCGCGTCCCGGACCTGCGTTTTCGTCCCTCCGGTGTGTGGTCTTGCACACCGCGTACCCGCGCGGGCACAGAGCCCGTTTCGGTCGCTAGTCTGCGGATGAAGGCCATTCGGCAGTGCGGAGTGGCCGGACGATCCTCACGCTGGCGGCGCCGCTGCGACGCGCCGCGCACACAACAGGTCGGGACGCAATGGTGCGGCTTGCCGGCGCTTGGCGTCGCGAGCGAAAGGAGACACGTGGACCTGTTCGAGTATCAGGGGCGCGACCTGTTCGAACGGCACGGGCTGCCCGTGCTGGGCGGCGGCGTCGCCGAGACCCCGCAGGAGGCCCGGGCGATCGCCGAGCGCCTCGGTGGCAAGGTCGTTGTCAAGGCGCAGGTCAAGGTCGGTGGCCGCGGTAAGGCCGGTGGCGTCAAGCTGGCCGACGGTGCGGACGAGGCCGAGGCCCGCGCGACCGACATCCTGGGCATGGACATCAAGGGCCACACGGTCCACAAGGTGATGCTGGCCGAGACGGCCGACATCAAGGACGAGTACTACTTCTCGTACCTGCTGGACCGGGCCAACCGGACCTTCCTCTGCATCGCCAGCGTCGCCGGCGGCATGGAGATCGAGACCGTCGCCGAGGAGGACCCGGACCGGGTCGCCAAGGTCGCCATCGACGCCAGCAAGGGCGTGGACGAGGCGAAGGCGCGCGAGATCGTCACCCTGGCCAAGTTCCCGGCCGACGTCGCCGACCAGGTCGTCGACATCGCGGTGAAGCTGTGGCAGGCGTTCGTCGCCGAGGACGCCCTGCTGGTCGAGGTCAACCCGCTGGCCAAGGTGGGCGACGGCCGGGTGCTGGCGCTGGACGCCAAGGTCACGCTGGACGAGAACGCCGGCTTCCGGCACCCCGACCACGAGGCGCTCGAGGACAAGTCCGCGGTCGACCCGATCGAGCAGGCGGCCAAGGCCAAGAACCTCAACTACGTCAAGCTCGACGGCGAGGTCGGCATCATCGGCAACGGCGCGGGCCTGGTCATGTCGACCCTGGACGTCGTCGCGTACGCCGGTGAGAACCACGGCGGCGTGAAGCCGGCCAACTTCCTCGACATCGGCGGTGGCGCGAGCGCCCAGGTGATGGCGAACGGCCTGGAGATCGTCCTCGGCGACCCGGCCGTCAAGTCGGTCTTCGTGAACGTCTTCGGCGGCATCACCGCCTGCGACGCGGTGGCCAACGGCATCATCCAGGCCCTCCAGCTGCTCGCCGACCGCGGCGAGACGGTGACCAAGCCGCTCGTGGTCCGCCTCGACGGCAACAACGCCGAGGCCGGCCGCGCCATCCTCGACGGCGCCAACAACCCGCTGGTCGAGCGGGTCGACACGATGGACGGAGCGGCCGCTCGCGCCGCCGAGCTCGCGGCTGCGGGGAAGTGAACTAATGGCTATCTGGCTCACCAAGGACTCCAAGGTCATCGTCCAGGGCATCACCGGTGGCGAGGGCTCCAAGCACACCAAGCGGATGCTCGCCGCGGGCACCAACGTGGTCGGCGGCGTGAACCCGCGCAAGGCCGGCACGAAGGTCGACTTCGACGGCGTCGAGCTTCCGGTCTTCGCGACCGTGGCCGAGGCGATCAAGGAGACCGGCGCGGACGTGTCGGTCATCTTCGTCCCGCCGGCGTTCACCAAGGCCGCCGTGGTCGAGGCGATCGACGCCGAGATCGGGCTGGCCATCGTGATCACCGAGGGCGTACCGGTGCAGGACTCGGCGTCCTTCTGGTCGTACAACGTGGCCAAGGGTGAGAAGACCCGGATCATCGGCCCGAACTGCCCGGGTATCGCCTCGCCGGGCGCGTCGAACGCCGGCATCATCCCGGCCGACATCACCCCGCAGGGCCGGATCGGCCTGGTCAGCAAGAGTGGCACGCTGACCTACCAGCTCATGTACGAGCTGCGCGACTTCGGCTTCTCCACCGCGGTGGGCATCGGCGGCGACCCGATCATCGGCACTACCCACATCGACGCGCTGCGGGCCTTCCAGGAGGACCCGGACACCGACGCGATCGTGATGATCGGCGAGATCGGCGGCGACGCGGAGGAGCGGGCGGCGGAGTTCATCAAGAACAACGTCACCAAGCCGGTGGTCGGCTACATCGCGGGCTTCACCGCCCCGCCCGGCAAGACCATGGGTCACGCCGGCGCGATCATCTCCGGCTCGGCGGGCACCGCCGACGCGAAGAAGACCGCGCTCGAGGCGGCCGGCGTCAAGGTCGGCAAGACGCCGAGCGAGACCGCACGGCTCATGCGCGAGGTCATGAGCTGACAGGGGTACGCGCGGCGCGCCGTCGGCCGGGTCTCACGATCCGATCGGCGGCGCGCCGCTGTTTCTGCGTCGCCGTGAGCGCCACGGCGTGACAAGGTAGTCGCGATGCCGAGCACAACCGACCGTCCCGACGGCTCGGAGGACCCGTTCGCGGTCGCCGAGGCGGTGCAGTCTGTCGTGCGCGACACCGCACCCCCGGAGATCCGCCCGGGCGTTCCCGAGGCGCCGCGGCTCGACGAGACCCAGGACGTCAACGAGCGGCGGGAGACCGGTCACCGGGACACCGTCGTGATCGACGACGAGGTGCTCGGCCGCCGCGAGACCGTACGCGTCCCGGCCCAGCGCCGTCCGCCCGCCACCAGGAGCGGGGCGCCGCTGCCGGTGGCGGTGGTCTTCGCCACGCTCTGGGCGGCCCTGCTGACCTATCTGCCGGTCGCCGCCGTGATCGGTCTGGCCCGGACGCTGGAGGGCGCCGGGGGCCTCTCCGGTGCCGCGCGCGCCGGTGCCGCGGGTTGGCTGCTCGGCCACGGCGTGCCGATCGGCACCTCGATCGGGCCGCTCGCCCTCGCGCCGCTGCTGCTCTCGGTGCTGGTGATCTGGCGGCTCAACCGGGCCGGTCTGCACGTCACCCGGGCGATAGGGGCCCGTCGCACCGGGTCGGTCGGTGCCGCCCTGGTGGTCGCGATCGCGGTCGGTACGGCGTACGCGATAGTGGGTGCTCTGACCGCCCGCCTGATCGACGGCCGCGGCACCGAGGTCTCCCTCACCCAGGCCGCGTGGCACTTCCTGGCGCTCGGCGTCGCCGGGGCCCTGCTCGGATCGCTGCGCGGCACCGACGCGGTCTCCACGCTGGCCCGGAAGGTGCCCGAGCCGCTGCGCCACGGGGTGCGGACCGGGCTGGTCGCGGCGTTCCTGATACTCGGCGCCGGTGCGGCGGCCGGAGGGCTGTCGGTCGCGCTCGGCGGGGGGCAGGCGGCCGACATCATCTCCGCGTACCACACCGGTGTCGCCGGTCAGGCCGGGTTGACCCTGGTCAGCATCGCCTACGCGGTGAACGCCGCGGTCTGGGCGGCGGCCTACCTGCTCGGGCCGGGGTTCGCGCTCGGTGTCGGTTCGACGATCCGGCTGACCGAGGTGAACGTGGGCAACCTGCCGACGCTGCCGCTGCTCGCGGGCCTGCCGGCCGGTCCGATGGGCGCGGCCGGGACGCTGCTGCTGATGCTTCCGGTGATCGCCGGCGCGGTGGCCGGCTGGGGCCTCACCCAGCGGCTGCGGTACGGCCGTGCGCACGCCTGGCGCCCCGGCTCGCGTCCCGGTGCGGACGTCCCGGAGCCGGGCTGGCCGCTGCTGCTGGGCACGAGCGTGCTCGCCGGACCGGTCGCGGGGGCGGCCCTGGCGCTCTTCTCGTGGATCGCCGGCGGCGGGGTGGGCAGCGGACGGCTCTCCGAGATCGGCCCGGACCCGCTTCCGGTCGGCCTGATCGGCGCTCTGGTCACCGTGATCGCCGTGCTGATCGGCGCGGCGACCGCCCGGATCTTCGCAGCACCACGGCGCCGGGGGAAAAACCCGGGACGATAGGGTGCGAAGGTGACTGACCCCGCGCCCGCCCGCCTGGTCGTCCTCATCTCCGGATCGGGCAGCAACCTGCAGGCTCTTCTCGAAGCGGCCAGAGACCCGGCGTACGGCGCCCAGGTGGTCGCCGTCGGCGCGGACCGGGACGGCATCGCCGGCCTGGATCACGCGGCCGCGGCCGGCGTGCCGACCTTCGTCGACTCCGTGAAGGCCTACCCGACCCGTGACGACTGGGACGCCGCGCTCACCGGCCACGTCGCCGAACACCGTCCCGACCTGGTCATCTCGGCCGGCTTCCTGAAGCTGGTCGGCAAGCAGTTCCTGGACGCGTTCGGCGACCGCTACATCAACACCCACAACGCGCTGCTGCCGTCGTTCCCCGGGATCCACGGCCCGCGTGACGCGCTCGCCTACGGCGTCAAGATCGCCGGTGCGACGCTCTTCTTCGTCGACGCCGGCGTCGACACCGGGCCGATCATCGCCCAGGTCAGCGTCCCGGTCTTCGACAACGACACCGAGGACACGCTGACCGAGCGGATCAAGGTGGCCGAGCGGGCCCAGCTGGTCGAGTTCGTCGGCCGCCTGGTCCGGGACGGCTGGACCATCGAGAACAGGAAGGTACGTATTCCGTGACCACCGATGAGGGTCGTCGTCCGATCAAGCGGGCGCTGCTGAGCGTGTGGGACAAGGCGGGCATCGTCGAGCTCGCGACCGCGCTGCACGCCGCCGGGGTGGAGGTCGTCTCCACCGGCTCGACCGCGGCGACCGTGGAGAAGGCCGGCATCCCGGTGACCCGGGTCGAGGAGCTGACCGGCTTCCCGGAGATCCTCAGCGACCGGGTCAAGACGCTGCACCCGAAGGTGCACGCCGGTCTCCTCGCCGACCTGCGGCTGGAGAGCCACGCGCAGGAGCTGCGGGAGCACCGGATCGAGCCCTTCGACCTGCTGGTGAGCAGCCTCTACCCGTTCAGCGAGACGGTGGCCTCGGGCGCGGGCGAGGAGGAGTGCATCGCCAAGATCGACATCGGTGGCCCGGCGATGGTGCGTGCCGCCGCCAAGAACCACGCGTCGGTGGCCGTGGTGGTCTCCACGGACGGCTACCCGCTGATCATCGAGGCGCTGGCGGCCGGTGGCTTCACCCTGACCCAGCGCAAGGTGCTCGCCTCCCGGGCGTTCATCAACATCGCCGAGTACGACATCGCGGTGGCTAACTGGACCGCGTCCACGCTGGCTCCCGAGGAGTGGCCCGCCTTCGCCGGCATCGCCCTGCTCCGCGAGAACACCCTCCGGTACGGCGAGAACCCGCACCAGCAGGCCGCGCTCTACGTCGACCCGAACGCGCCCGCCGGGCTCGCCCAGGCCGAGCAGCTGCACGGCAAGGAGATGTCCTACAACAACTACGTCGACGCGGACGCCGCCTGGCGCAGCGCGAACGACTTCACCGACCCCGCCGTGGCGATCATCAAGCACGCCAACCCGTGCGGCGTCGCGATCGGCGCCGACGTGGCCGAGGCCCACCGCAAGGCCCACGAGTGCGACCCGGTCTCCGCGTTCGGCGGCGTGATCGCGGTCAACCGCGAGGTCACCGTCGAGTTGGCCCGGCAGGTCGCCGAGATCTTCACCGAGGTGATCGTGGCGCCGTCGTACGCGCCCGAGGCCGTCGAGATCCTCCAGGCGAAGAAGAACATCCGCATCCTGGTCGCCCCGGCCTGGAACCCGCCGCCCGCCGAGGTCAAGCAGGTCGGCGGCGGCATGCTGGTCCAGATGTCCGACCGGATCGACGCACCCGGCGACGACCCGGCGAACTGGACCCTGGCCACCGGAACGCCCGCGTCCCCGGCCCAGCTGACCGATCTGGTCTTCGCGTGGCGGGCGATCCGCAGCGTGAAGAGCAACGCGATCCTGCTGGCCAAGGACGGCGCCACGGTCGGCGTCGGCATGGGCCAGGTCAACCGGGTCGACTCGTCCAAGCTGGCGGTGTCCCGCGCGGGCGCCGACCGGGCGGCGGGCAGCGTGGCGGCGTCGGACGCGTTCTTCCCGTTCCCGGACGGCCTGGAGGTCCTGATCGAGGCGGGCGTCACGGCGGTCGTCCAGCCGGGCGGCTCGGTCCGCGACAACCTGGTGATCGAGGCGGCGGAGAAGGCCGGCATCACGGTCTACCTGACGGGTACCAGGCACTTCTTCCACTGATCGCACGCTTCGTGAGGCGGCCCCGGCTCTCTGCCGGGGCCGCCTCCGTTTTTGCGGTACGAGCGCGGAGCGCCGTCCCGTTCTGAGCGCCCGGGCCGCGACTCCGGGTCACTTCCGGAGGGGGCGGCTGTCCTGGTCGTCGTGGACGTCGAAGACCGGACCCGCGGCTCCGGAGACCAGGAGCCTGCGGCTGATCGGCTGGTTCGAGATCCTGGAAATCGACATATTCCGATGTCACGCCCGGCCGGTCAACGGTGGTTATCAGGGCGGTGTACCCGAAGCGAAGCTCGTGGGGCGTCCTCTCCTGGAAAGGTGGGGTGGAGGGCCGCCCGGCGATCTCCCGCGGGCGGGCAGTACGCTCGTACTGCTAAGCGTGTGTTTCGGAGAGGAGCGCCGGCCGATGGCGAAAATCAAGGTCAAGAACCCGGTCGTGGAGATCGACGGCGACGAGATGACCCGGATCATCTGGAAGCAGATCCGCGAGCAGCTGGTCCTGCCGTACCTCGACGTCAACCTCGAGTACTACGATCTCTCGATTCAATATCGGGACGAGACCGACGACCAGGTGACGATCGACTCCGCCAACGCCATCAAGCGGCACGGCGTCGGCGTCAAGTGCGCCACGATCACGCCGGACGAGGCGCGGGTCGAGGAGTTCGGGCTCAAGAAGATGTGGCGGTCGCCGAACGGCACCATCCGCAACATCCTCGGCGGGGTGGTCTTCCGTGAGCCGATCATCATGAGCAACGTACCGCGGCTGGTGCCGAGCTGGACGAAGCCGATCATCATCGGTCGTCACGCGCACGGTGACCAGTACAAGGCGACCGACTTCGTCGCGCCGAGCGCCGGCAAGATGACCGTCACCTTCACCCCGGCCGACGGCTCCGAGCCGATGGAGTTCGTGGTCTCGGACTTCCCGGCCGGCGGCGTGGGCATGGCGATGTACAACTACGACGAGTCGATCCGCGACTTCGCGCGCGCCTCGTTCCGGTACGGCCTGGCCCGCAACTACCCGGTCTACCTCTCCACCAAGAACACCATCCTGAAGGCGTACGACGGACGCTTCAAGGACCTGTTCGCGGAGATCTTCGAGACCGAGTTCGCCGACCAGTTCAAGGCCGCCGGCCTGACCTACGAGCACCGGCTGATCGACGACATGGTCGCCGCCGCGCTCAAGTGGGAGGGTGGCTACGTCTGGGCCTGCAAGAACTACGACGGTGACGTGCAGTCCGACACCGTGGCCCAGGGCTTCGGCTCGCTCGGCCTGATGACCTCGGTGCTGATGACCCCGGACGGCCAGACCGTCGAGGCCGAGGCCGCGCACGGCACGGTCACCCGGCACTACCGGCAGTGGCAGAAGGGCGAGAAGACCTCGACCAACCCGATCGCGTCGATCTTCGCGTGGACGGGCGGCCTGAAGCACCGCGGCAAGCTGGATGGGACGCCGGAGGTCACCCAGTTCGCCGAGACGCTGGAGAAGGTCTGCGTCGAGACCGTCGAGGGCGGCCAGATGACCAAGGACCTCGCGCTGCTGATCAGCCGGGACGCGCCGTGGCTCTCCACCGACGAGTTCATGAACGCGCTGGACGAGAACCTGGCTCGTAAGCTCGCCGCCTGAGTTTTCTCATCGAGGACGAGGCCCGCCGGCTGGCACCGGTGGGCCTCGTTTTTTGCTGCGCAATTCGGATGTTTAGGGACGTAACCTCAGGGTAAGGGGATCCGTTCTCTTAGTGGAGTGAGCGGATGCGCTTACCCGTCCCCTTCAGCGGGGGCCTTGTCCCGGGCCCCCGCTGAGCTGTCTTCACCACTCGCTCTTCTCGACCAGCGCCCACTCGTGGTCGTCGCCGGTCACGCACTGCGAGAGGGAGAGCCGGACGTCCTCGGCGGTGTCGCGTACGCCGAGAACGTCCAGGCAGAGGTTCGAGGACGTGTTGACCAGCCGGTAGTACTCCCACCCGCCCGAGGTGAGCTGCGGCTGCAGGCGGTAGTCCTGGTTGTCCACCTCGAAGCAGTTCGTCTCGGTGACCTCCGTACCCGAGGGGACCGGGTCCGCGCCGGGCACGTCGAGGCAGAGGCCGTCGTCCACGTTCCGGATCCAGTAGAGCTGGTCGCCGTCCGCGTCGATGCCGTGCGGCACGAACTCCCACTCCTGGTTGTCCTCGCCGGTCTTGACGCAGGAGTGCTGGTAGACCGCCTGGTCGGCGACACCGGGGCCGCTGCCCGGCAGATCGACGCACTCGCCGGTCGCCAGGTTGTGGATGAAGTAGGGACCGTACGCGGACGCCCCGCTGCCGTCGGCCGACTCGACCGGGGGCTGGTTCGTCCGCTTCGGCGCGGCGGTCTTCGTCGCCTTGGGCTTCTTGGACCGCGACGGGCTGGGCGAGGCGGACGGCGACAGCGACGGTGACGCCGACGCCGAGGCCGTTGTGGACGCCGGGCTGGGCGAGGCCGAGAAGGCGGCCGGTGCGGCGGCGGGCTCGGTGAAGATCGGCGCGGGTGGGTCGGTGTTCGAGTGGAGGGCGAACCCGGCACCGCCGACCAGCGCGATCACCAGGAGAAGCAGCGCGGGCACCAGGAGCCTGGGGCGCGGTTTCGCCGCGGTGACGGCCGGAGCGGCGACCGTCACCGGGCCCGAACCCAGCAGGCCGGCGAGCAGGTCACGAGCGGTCGGGCGCTGCTCCGGGTCGACCGAGAGGGCCCGCTCGACCAGGGTGCGCAGCGGCCCCTCCGCCATGCCGTCCAGCATCGGCGGCTGCGACATGATCCGGCCGAAGGTCGCCATCGCCGAGCCGGCCTCGAACGGTGCCTGCCCGGTTCCGGCGTACGCGACCACGCAACCCCACGCGAAGATGTCCGCGGCCGGGGTGATCGCGCGGGCCGGTCCGTCGAAGCGCTCCGGCGCCATGTAGCTGATCGTGCCGAAGAGCTGGCCGGTCCGGGTGTGCCCGTCGGTCGCCTGCGCCTCCATGGCCCGGGCGATGCCGAAGTCGATCACCTTGGGGCTGCCCGGCGCGAGCAGCACGTTGCTCGGCTTGAGGTCGCGGTGGATCACCCCGGCCTCGTGGATGGCGGTCAGCGCGGTCGCCACCCCGATCGCCAGCCCGTGCAGGTTCGACGGGGTGAGCGGGCCCTTCGCGGCGACCTCGTCGGCGAGCGTCGGGCCCTCGACGTACTCGACCACCAGGTACGGCTGCGGCGCCTCCGGATCGGCGTCGAGGACCTCGGCCGTACAGAAGGGTGGCACCTGACGGGCCCGGGCCACCTCGTCGCGGAACCGGCCCCGGAACGCGGCGTCACGGGCCAGCGCCTCGTGTACCACCTTGACCGCTACTCGCCGGCCGGAGCGTGACCGGGCCAGATAGACGACGCCCATCCCGCCGGCGCCGAGCCGGCCCAGCACCTCGTACTCGCCGATGTGCGTGGGGTCGTCCGGTTCCGGCCTGTGCTCGTTCACATCCTGCTCCAAGGCCACATTGATCCCGATAGCGACGGGGGATGCTATCAGGACCAATGCGGACCGTTGGGTGGTTACACGTCGCGGAGGAGCTGCGCGGCCTTCTCCGGTACGACGTCACTCACGAAGGCGCCCATCGCGGACTCCGAACCAGCCAGGAACTTGAGCTTGTCGGCGGCGCGGCGGATGCTGAACAGCTGCAGGTGCAGGTAGCCCAGTTCGCGGCCCTCGCCGACGACCGCCTGGTGCCAGGCCGAGATGTACGGCATCGGCTTGTCGAAGAGCCCGTCGAAGCGGCGCAGCATGTCCAGGTAGAGCGGGCCGAACGCGTCCCGCTCCGCGTCGGTCAGCCCGGGCAGGTCGGCGACCCGGCGGTGCGGGGCCAGGTGCACCTCGAACGGCCAGCGCGCGGCGGCCGGCACGTACGCGGTCCAGTGCTCGTTGGCGGCGATCACCCGGACCTTCGCGGCCTGCTCGGCGGCGAGGACGTCGGCGTACAGGTTGCGGCCGCCGGTCTTCTCGGCGTGCTTGCGGGCGGCCCGCAGCATGGCCTCGGTGCGCGGCGGCACCGTCGGGTACGCGTAGATCTGGCCGTGCGGGTGGTGCAGGGTCACGCCGATCTCGACGCCGCGGTTCTCGAACGGGAAGACCTGCGCCACGCCGGGGAGCGCGGACATCTCGGCGGTGCGGTCGGCGAGGGCGTCGACGACCGTACGCACCCGGGACGGCGAGAGCTTGCCGAAGGCACTGTTGTGGTCGCTGGTGAAGCAGACGACCTCACAGCGGCCGTGGCCCGGGCGTACCGGAACGAGCTCGGTCAGTTCGGTGATCTCGCCGCCCGGCACCTCGCGGTAGCTGAACGACGGGAACTGGTTCTCGAAGACCGCGACGTCGTAGCTCGGCGCCGGGATCTCGCTGGCGAACCGCTCGTTGGTCGGGCAGAGCGGGCAGGCGTCCAACGGCGGCAGGAAGGTCCGGGTCTGCCGGTGCGCGGCGACCGCGATCCACTCGTCGACCAGCGGGTCGTAGCGCAGCTGGGAGGCGGGCGGCGGCGGCGGGAGCTGCCGGGTGTCCGGGTACGCGGCGCGGCCGCTCTCCGGCTCCTCGTCGAAGTAGATCAGCTCGCGGCCGTCGGAGAGGGTGACGGTCGAACGGTACGGGGTCGTCATTGGGGGCTCACCACCAGAAGTTCGGGAACGGTTTCGGACAGGAGGGTGCGTGCGTTCGTGTCCAGACCGTCGTCGGTGATCAGGACATGCGCCCGCTCCAGGGGCACGATCGAGGAGATGCCGACGGTGCCCCACTTGGTCGAGTCGGCGAGCACGACCAGGCGCTCGGCCGCCTCGACCAGGGCGCGGTCGGCGTCCGCCTCCATCAGGTTGGGGGTGGTGTAGCCGGCGCGTTCGCTCATCCCGTGCACGCCGAGGAAGAGCACGTCCAGGTGCAGGGTGCCGATGGCGGCCACCGCGACCGGGCCGACCAGCGCGTCCGAGGGCGTACGCGTGCCGCCGGTGAGGATCACCGTCTGGTCGGGGCGCCCGGCCCGGTAGAAGACGTCGGCGACCGGGATCGAGTTGGTCACCACGGTCAGCGAGGGGACGTCGACCAGCAGCTGGGCCAGGACGGCGGTGGTGGTGCCGGCGGAGAGTGCGATGGCGTCGCCGGGGGAGACCAGGCTCGCGGCGCGCATCGCGATCGCGGCCTTCTCGTCGCGCTGCCGGACCGACTTGGCGGCGAAGCCGGGCTCGTGTGCCGAACCGGGACTGACGGTCGTCGCTCCGCCGTGTACCTTCGCCAGCAGGCCGCGGTCGGCGAGGGCCTCCAGGTCGCGGCGGATGGTCATGTCGGAGACGCCGTACTCCGCGGCGAGCTCGCTCACCCGGACGCCACCGGTGGCGCGTACCCGGTCGAGGATCGCGGCCTGGCGCTGCTGAGCTAGCATCCCGAATACCGCACTATTTCGAACACACTCGAACAATACCCTGTGATCGGGTGTGCGCGAAAGAGTGACTTCAGATACCCCTACCCCGTTTATGCAGGGCGGACAGCACATTCTCCACCTTCACCGCACCGGTCAGCGCGGCGATGGCGATCGCGGCCCGCGGCTCCCGCCAGTTCGCCCGGACCGCCTCCTTGCTGAACTTCCAGGCCTGACCGCGGTTGCCCGAGGCCGCCGACCAGCAGGCGAGCTGGCCGTAGACCCGGGCCGCGCCGGGTGCGCAACCGCTGATCTCCGGGTGCCGGCGCATCATCCAGCGCAGCGAGGAGATCTTGGTGGCGTACTCGTACGCATAATGTGAGGTCCGCCCCCAGAGGACCTGGACCAGAGGCTCGTCCAGATGCACGATCGGCGATCGGCGGGCCGCCCTGAGGAGAAGGTCCCAATCCTCGTTCTGGCTACCCGGTGCGTCCTCGGCGACCAGGCCGACGGCGTCCTCGGCGAGCGCCTCCCGGCGGATCAGGAACGACGAGGAGTGCAGCATCGCCATCCGGGAGCGGGCCAGGTCGTCCACGGTCACCCGGCTCCGTCCGGCGAGGCGTGCGGTGGTGTGGCCCTCGTACTCCACCTCGATCGCACACGTGGCGAACTCCGCGTCCGGCTCGGCGAGCAGCGCGGCCACCTGCCGCCGCAGCTTGTCCGGCTGCCAGCGGTCGTCGTCGTCGCAGAACGCCACCAACTCGCCGTCGAGGGCCAGGATGCCGGTGTTCCGGGCGCCGGCCAGGCCGGGCGCGCGCCAGTTCGTCAACACCGTCACGGGTACGCCCTCGCCCGGGTCCGTCCCCGCGAGCCGGTAGTCCGGCTCCGCCTGGTCGTAGACGACGACGATCCGCAGATCACCCGGGTACTTCTGGGCCCGGACCGCGGCGATCGACCGGCGGACCAGCTCGGGACGGTGCCGGGTGGGGATCACCACCCCAACGGACGGCCAGTTCATCGTGCCTCCTGGGGGTTCCGGGGGTATCCGTACGCGTGGAGCAGCGGTGCGCAGACCGCGCCCACCAGCCGGCGCTGGGCCGAGGGCAGCGCGTGGACCCAGGCGTCGTCGCGGCGCAGCGGCAGGCGGCCGACGGTGAAGCGCATCGGGTTGCCGGCGGCGCTGTGGCCGACGGTCAGATCGGCGTGGTCCGGGCGGAGGAAGTCCAGGTCCGAGGGGTGCAGCGGGAGATCGGCGAAGTCGGCGATGTCCAGCAGGCCGGCGCGCGGGTCGGCCACGAACTCCTCGTAGCGGATCCGGCGCACCGGGACGCCCCGCCGGGCGAGCAGGCCGAAGGCGGCGTTGTGCGCGTTCCAGAGCAGTGCCGAGCGGCCGGGGGAGTACCGGGTCATCTCGTCGGTGCCGTCCGTCTCCGGCCGGCTCACCTTCTTGGTCCAGGAGTACGCGACCCCGCGCGCGTCCCGGACCACGTGCACCACCCGCAGGTCGATCCGGTCGGACCAGCGCAGCACGTGGGCCAGGGCGGAGTGCTTGGACGAGTCGACGACCAGCCGGGCACCGGAGACCTCGGCGGCGGCGGTGTAGACACGGGTGTAGTAGGCGGCGTACTCGCGAACGGCCTCGGTGGGCGCGGTGCCGGCGGCGAGCCGGGGGATGTGCCGGGTCCGCTCGACCGCGTCGCGCAGTGCGTGCACCCGGTCGACGTCGACGCCGGCCCAGCCGCCGAAGGCACGCTGCCCGACCCGCTTCCAGAACGCGCACCCGGAGAAGCGCGAGCCGCAGCCGCAGCGCTCGTCGTCCCGCAGGTCCCGCTGCCAGAGATGGACGACCTCGCCGAGAGCGCACACACCGGGAAGCTCACCGAGCAGGCGTTCGACGAGCGTGGTTCCGCTTCGCCCCAATCCGCCCAGAAATAGCACCTGTGCCACTTTGGCTCGCCTTCGATCGTTTCGCTCTGGTAACGAGTGAAGCAGGCAAAAGGAGGCGTTAGATGGGTATCGAGGCTTTCGAGCGCGTGCACCTGGACGGCACCGGAATCGACCGGATCACCGAGGACGAGGTGGTCGCCGTGGTCCGGGACGCCCTCGCGCACCGTCGCGGCGGACGCATCGTCACCCCGAACGTCGACATCCTCCGCCGTGCCGCCGCCGACCCCGAGGCCCGCCGCCACCTCGACGACGCCGACCTGATCGTGGCCGACGGCATGCCGCTGATCTGGGCGAGCCGCCTGGGGGGCTCCCCGCTGCCGGAACGCGTCGCCGGCAGCAGCCTGATCTGGTCGCTCTCCCAGGGGCTGGGGCGCGACGGCCGCTCGATCTTCGTGATCGGGGGCAGGCCCACCACCCGCAAGGTCGGCAGCGTGCTGGCCGAGGACGTGGCCCGCCTGGAGAACGGGGTGGACCGGTTCGCCGCGGACGTCAGCCGCCTCGCCGCGCAGGTCGGCCGCCTCGCGGACGCCAAGCGGGTCAGTCGCTTTGCGGGTGCCGAACGTGCCGGCCGGCTTGCGGGTGCCGAACGTGCCGGCCGGCTTGCGGGCGTCGAACATGTCGGCCGTGTTGCGGGCGTCGCCGGGGAGGAGGGCTGGGCCGCCGAGGGGCGGCTGATCCGGCCCGCGCGCCCGGGGCTGCCGCTGGACGGGGCGGAACGCTGCGCGGCGCGGTTGGTGGCGGCCAGCCCCGGGCTGCGGATCGCGGGGACGATCAGCCCGGCCTTCGGCTTCGAGCGGGACGAGGAGGGGTACGCGATGCTCTGCGCGCGGGTGGCGGACGCCCGGCCGGACCTGGTCTTCGTGGGGCTGGGCTTCCCCAAGCAGGAGCGGGTGATCGAGCGTCTGCGCCCGGACATGCCCGCCACCTGGTTCGTCGGGTGTGGAGCCGCGGTCGACTTCGTCGCCGGCGACGTCGAGCGAGCACCGCGCTGGATGCAGCGCACCGGCCTGGAGTGGGCGCACCGGCTCGGCACCGAGCCCCGCCGGCTGGCCCGCCGTTACCTCCGCGACGACGCCCCCTACGCCCTGCGCCTGCTGGCCCGCGCCCGCCGCCGCGACCGCCGTGTCTGAATGCCCCACCGCCGGCTGGCGTTCATGGGTGTCTCAGCCGCTCCGAGGGACCCTTCAGCGCCAGCTCGTCCGGGCTGCCGGGATGTCGTGTACCGCTACCACCCGGCCGGGCGTGAGCGGCGGGGGTTTGCCTGGCGAGCAGAGCCCAGCCCGCGACCGAGCGCGGCAAAGGCGGCGGCTGGCCGAGTGATCACCTTCGGCCAGCCGCAGGCGTGAGCGGAGGATCGACGCGAATGGGAGCCGAGGCAGTGGGCGTGGGCCTGGGCGCAGACGCGGGCACGGGCACGGGCGTGGGCGTGGGCGTGGAGAAGGAAAGCGAGGGGCGGAGGGCGAGTGAGGCGAGTCAGCGGGAGCGGGTGAGGGCGAGTGAGTGCGGGTGAGGGCGGGTCAGCGGGAGCGGGTGGGGCGGGGATTGCGGCCGGAGAGGCGGCGTGGGGCGTGACAGCGGAGTAGGCCGGCCGGTGGGGCGTCGATCAGGGGCTGGGGGTAGTCGGCGGACTCGTACGACGAGTGCCAGGGGAAGTGGTTCGCCGGGGAGGGCCAGACGAGCTGCTGGAGACGGACCCGGGAGCGGCCGTAGCGGGCCAGCGCTGCGCCGGGCCAGAGGTCGGTGGTCGGCGTGCCCTGCAGGACGATCACGTCCTGCTCGGCGATCAGGTCGGGGAGGTGGCGGCCGTGCTGGAGGCGGACGCCCTCCTCGATGATCCGGCCGGCGATCTCGTTGATCAGCTGGTGGCCCAGGTCGGACGGCAGGCCGGCGATCAGCAGCTCCGGGTGGGCGGCGGCGGTCAGGCCGACCGTGTAGGCGAAGGCGACCGCCTCCTCGGGGTCGTCGTCGGCGGGGAGGACGTGCACCACCGCCCAGCCGAACCGCTGGATGAACGCGGTCTGTTCATGGAAGAAGTCGTCGCGGAAGGACATCGTTGACCCCTTTGGCTCGGCCGGGACGAGGACTGAGCCAACTATGGAACACACGTACGACAGTTTTCCGGGGATGGAAACCGTACGGTCGTACGGTCAGGGTGGGGTCATGGGGTTCAGCATCGATGATCTGCACCATGTCCAGCTGCTGATCCCGGGTGGGGGTGAGGCGGTGGCCAGGGAGTTCTACGGCGGCGTGCTGGGCATGGCCGAGGTGGTGAAGCCGCCGGTGCTGGCGGCGCGCGGTGGATGCTGGTTCCGGGCCGGCGGCTGGGAGGTGCATCTCAGCCCGGTGCCGGAGTTCGCGCCGGCCCGCAGGTCGCACCCGGGCGTGCTGGTCCGGGATCTGGAGGCGCTGGCCGTGCGGCTGGCGGCCGCCGGGCACCCGGTCGAGTGGGATCCCCACTTCCCGGGCTACCGGCGGCTGCACAGCGCGGACGGTCACGGCAACCGGCTGGAGTTTCTGGAGCGGATCACGGATTGAAGTACGGATCCTCGACCAGTGAGTGGAACGCGCCGAACGCCGCTCGATCGCCGCTGAGGCGGAACTGCTGGTTCGGGCCGTTGCCGTCCGGATCGGACTCGAAGTACGCGACCGCCTTGATCTGCCGGTTCGCCTTGAAGGTACGTTCCGCGTCGGCGAGCCAGGCCGCCCTGTTCGCCGAGCCCCACGCCTTCGCCACGCCGAACTCGCCGATCACGATCGGTTTCGGTCGCTGCGCGGCCCACTGTAGGAACGGGCCCATCAGGTCGCCGATCGGCTGGAACTCCGCGCCGGCGTAGACGTCCACACAGGTCCAGTCCACCTGGTCGTCGCCGGGGTAGAAGTCGGGCGCCTCGCCGCGGACGAAGCCCTCGGCGGTCGGGCACCAGACCCAGGACACGTTGTCGGCCCGCTCCTGCTTGAAGATCGCCCGGACGTACTTCCACGCGGCGACGTAGTCGGCGGCCGACCACATGGTGGCGCGCAGGTTGGGCCGGTCCATCTCCCAGCGCATCCGCAGCATGACCGGCCGGCCCACCGCGCGGATCGCGCGGGCCTGCTGCCGGATCAGGCGATCGTGCTCGCCGTCCAGGATGGACCGGTTGTCGCCGGTCGCCCAGCTGATCATGAGGTTCTGGCCGTCGGCGAGGAACTCCACGTCGGACTCGGTGCCGACCATCTGGTCGAAGCGGCGGTACGTGTTCAGGAAGTCCAGCCGCCGTCCGAGCGAGGTCTCCAGCTGGTCGACCGCCTCCAGCCGGCCGACGTGGGTCAGCTCGTCCGGCTTGATCCAGGCGCCGACGTAGGCACCCGCGGCGGGCGGCCGGAACGGCCCGGCGGCGAACGGCCCGTCCTGCACGGCGACCGCCGCGGGACGCGCGCTCAGGTCCGGCGCGGGCGGCGGGGTGGGCTTCGGCTCGTCGTCACCACAGGCGGTGGCGAGCAGTATCACCGCGGCGGCGAGCGCCGCCAGTACGGCCCTACGCATGGACCCGGCGCGCGGTGTAGAGGACGTTGACCGCGTACCCGTCGAAGCCCGGCACCCGGCGCGCGGCCGAGTCCGCCCAGCGGGCCACCTTGTGACCGTGCAGCGACGGGGTGAGCATGGAGAACCCCTGGCGCTCGACCACCTCGAAGCCGTGCCGGTCCAGCAGCGCCTCCACCTGCTCGTGGGAGAGCTCGGAGAACCAGCGCTCGTTCTGGTGCCGCTTGGCCCGCAGGTGCCGCAGCGATCCGGCGTTGCCATGGTTCTCCACCACGAGCAGCCCGGAGCCCCGGTGTGGCAGCGCCTTCGCGGCGAATGCGATGGCCCGGTCCCGGATCGGGTCCGGGACGTTGAGCAGCAGCCGGAAGATGGTCACCAGCGCGGGGAAGCCGGCCGCCACCGGCGTGGGCACCGGGCCGTCCATCGGCACCTGGTGCCAGTACGCCCGCGACCCCACCTCGGCCGCCTTCGCCATCATCTCGGCCGAGGTGTCGTACCCGTGCGCCTCGCGGACCAGGCCGTGCAACGTCCGGATCGCCCGCCCGGTGCCGCAGGCGAAGTCGTGCTGGACCGGTGGATGCTGTCCCTCGAACTCGTCGCGCACCAGTCTGCGCAGGTAGTCCCGCTGCCGGTCGTTGATCCGCGACGCGTAGCTGTCCGGGGCGTACGTCACGGTCTCGTACTTCTCGACCGCCTCGGCGTCCTGGAACACCTCGGTGTAATCGCTGGTCAACTCTCCTCCTGGTTTCGTCGGGTGAAGGCGGCGAGGGCGAGCCGGTCGCGGAGCAGCCACGCGCCGGCCAGGAAGGCCGGTACGGCGAGTGCGACGGCGGACGCCAGTGCGGCGGGACCGGAGCCGGCCAGCGCGGTCACCGCGGCGGGCAGGGCGCCGAAGCAGGCGGTGGTGAGCAGGACCGCGGCCCGGGTGCCCGGCCCGAACGGGTGCAGCCGGGCCGCATGGTGGATCTGGGCCAGCGGCAGCAGGTTGTTGGCGACCACCGCGCAGGCCAGGCCGGCGGCGGCGCCGAGCGCGCCCCATCGGGGGATCAACAGCACGTCCAGGCCGATCGTGACGGCGAGGGCGACCAGGACGTTGGCGAGGTTCGCCGAGGTGCGGCCGGCCATCGCCAGCACCATGTCGACCATGCCGCAACCGGTGGCGACCAGCATCGCGCCGGCCAGCACCACGACCACCGGCGCGCCGGACCGGTAGCCGTCCCCGAAGAACCCCAGGTAGTACGGCGCGAAGAAGATCACCAGCAGGCAGATCGGCCAGGTGACCAGCACCAGCCAGCCGGTCGCGACCTGGTAGAGCCGGTTCGCGGCGTCCCGGTCGCCGGTGCTCAGCGCCTCGGCGAGGCGGGGCTGGACGGACTGCGAGACGCCCTGGTTGGCGAACTGGATCAGCACCACGAACCGGCCGGCCACCGCGTAGACCGCGGCCGCGCCGAGCCCGCCGAGCGCCGCGACGAGCAGCACGTCCACACGTTGCAGGGCGAGCTGGGCCACCGCGGCGAGCGCTCGCGGTCCGGTGAAGCGCCAGAATTCCCGCCGGATCCGGAGTCGCTCCGACCGGGTCGAGACGGCGTCCGCGGGCCGTCCCTTTTCAAAGGCACTTCTTGCGGCGTACGCGGAGAGGAGCGCGACCGGAAGGTAGGGGGCGACCCACGCGGCCGCGAAGATCGGCAGGGAGGCCGCCGCCCAGAGTGACGCGATCCCGGCCGCACCCACCGCCACGAGCTGTAACGAGCTGCGCAACAGGCGATCGAGCAGGACGGTGGGCCGCATCCGCCGATAACCGCGGGTGACCGTCAGGAGGGCGTCGGTGAGCGCCTGGAGGGGCAGGAAGACGGCGAGCACGCGCAGGGCGGTGGTGTGCTCGGTGAGGACCGCGCTGGACCCGTGCGCGGTGTACCGGGCGATCCACGGCGCGAGCAGGACCATCGCCGCCGCCAGGACCAGCGAGAAGACCGCGACCGGGAGCAGCCCGGCACGCAGGCACGTGCCGAGCAGGCGGCTCTCGCCGGTGGAGCGCAGCCGGGCCGGCCAGTAGACCAGACCGGTGTTGGTGCCGAGCTTGGCCAGGCCCCCGGCCAGCACGAACGCGGCGGTGGCGGTGAAGAACGCGCCGGCCTGCTGGTGACCGAGGCTGCGGGCGACGATCCAGGTGACCACGACCCCGGTGGCACCGGCCAGCGCGGCGCCGGCCATGTTGGCCAGGCCGCCGCGCGCCACACCCCGGGCCTCGCGGGCCGTCGGGAGGGTGCCGGTGGTCATAGGCGTCGCCAGATCGGCGTACGGCCTAACCAGCCCGCGAGCGCCTCGTCGTGCGACTGGTAGTAGTTCCACAGGTCACGGCGTACCCGGGGGTCCATGTCGGACTGCCGGGGGCGCGCGTTGTGCTGCTCGAACGTGGGACGTTCCAGATCGGCGGGCAGGCCGAGGAACGCGCAGACCTCGTCGTAGACCGGGTCCGGTTCGGTGAAGAAGCGCTCGCTCTCCACCACGTGGATCCGCTCCCGGCCCACGTGCTGGACCATCACGCTCAGGTATCGGGCGTACTCGCCGCGCGCCCGGTACGCGTGGTGCTGGTGGGCGAAGCTGTAGTGCTGCGGGTCGCGGGCCAGCCGGGTCTCCTGCTGGTGCACGCGGGCCGGCTCCAGCGCGATCGCCGAGCCGAAGTCGCGCTCGATCTCGAAGCCGCGGGCGACCTCGTGGTGGTGCTGCGAGTACGCCCGCTCCACCGGATCCCGGACCAGCACCACGAGCTTGGCGAAGGGCAGGTCACGGGCGATTCGGGCGACCGCCTGCGGGTGGTACATGTAGTACGGGCTGGACTCGAAGGTCTGCGCCGGTACGCCGTACCGCTCGGTGATCCGCTCCGAGGTGCGCAGCGTCGGGAAGTGCGCGCGATACCAGTCGAGCCCCCGCTGGTACGACGTGTCGAAGTAGTGCACGCCCTTGTGCAGCACCGCCTTGAGTACCACCGGGTGCGCGGCGAGCGCCCGGTACAGCGAGGTGGTGCCGCACCGCTGGCCGCCGCAGATCAGGAACGACGGCAGCATCCGGCTCTCCGCGGTGAGCCGGCCGTACGAGCGGGACCCGAGGTGCACCACCCGCTTGACCGGGGTCGGCAGGTTGCGTACGTGCATGGTGTCTAGAGCTCCTCTACGCGGCGGACGAGCACCGGCAGCAGCCAGGTGCCGAGTACGCCGAGCCGGGCGCCGGCCTCGGCCTGGCGGTCGGTCAGGTAACGGACGGCGAGGTCGACCAGGTAGAGCAGCGCGGTGATCTCGCGGGCCACCGGGGCGACGCCGAACGGGGCGAGCAGCTCGTCGGCGCGCCGCAGGGTCGCCTCCACCGCGCCCCGGGCGTCGCCGGTGTTCTGGATGCGCCGCTGCAGCTCGTGGTGTACGGCGTCGAAGCCGAGCGGCACTCCGGTGGCGAACCGCTCCCAGTCCCAGACCAGCAGCGCGTCGGCGAGGTTCGCCATGTTCCAGGGCGCCCAGTCGCCGTGCCAGGCGCCGTACCGGAGGGTGGTCTCGCCGCTGTGCCGGGCGAGCATGTCGACCGCGGCGACCAGCTTGCTCCCCTCGGCCCGGTCGCCCACCGCGGCCAGCTTGCCGCGCAGGTCGTGCCAGTACGCGCTCCCGGTCAGCGGCCCGGTGGTGTACCCGGAGCACCCGGCGATGTCGAGCATCGCCGCGGTGAGCCGGCGCGGGGTGAGCGGCGATCGCGGCAGCCAGACCGGCAGGGCCGACTGGACCAGCACCTGCATGCCGCGCCACTGGCCGGCGTGCAGCACCCGGGGCACGGTCAGCCGGGTCAGCGAGCAGGTGCCGAGTGCGGTGAGCGCGGCGGTCTCGGCGCGGACCAGCCGCTGGGTGAGCGGGCCGGTGCCGATCTTGGTGAAGCCGAACGTCTCGCCCTCGGGGGAGAGCAGCTGGAGCACCGGTTTGCGGTTGGCTCGCGCCGGGCCAATATGGACAGATACTGACAAATCGCGCCGTAGGGCGCTGCTCAGGTATCCGTCGATGCTGGCGGACACCGGGCCGGCGATCCTGATCCGGTCCCGGAGGAGCAGCCCGGTGGTCCGGGTACGGACGGCGGCCACCACGGCGTCGCGCTTCAGCCGGGCCATCCGGGACTGCGGTTCGGCGTATCGGCGGACGGCGGCTGCGGCCACCGAGGCCGACGCGGCCGGGATGAGGAGACGGGGCCTGCGGGCGTTCGGGACGACCAGGTACTCGGCGATCTCCGGATCCCCGTCGCCGACCGTGCAGGGTGGTGGATAGAGGAGGCCGAGAACCTCTTCCAGGTACTGGGTGCGCAGGGCAGCGTCCCCCGCGGTCAGCTCCGCCGGCGCGGTCTTGACCGGACTCATGTGTTGTCCCCCTCCATCCAGTTGCGCCAGAGCAGCGCGTACGCCAGAACCATGAAGGCCAGGGGGGTGACCAGGGAGTTGTACCAGAGCATCGCCGAGAAGCTGGTGACCAGCGCGCCGCTGCCGGCGATGCCGATCGGGCTGCGGTCCCGGCGGAAGCGCCACAGGCCGTACGCGAAGAAGCCGAGATAGCCGACGGTGCCGGCGGCGCCGTGCGAGTAGAGCAACTGCCAGAGCTGACCGTTGCCGCCGACGGTGAAGTTGCCGCAGCGCTCACACTCCGAGCTCTCGCCGACCGTGATCGAGTTGCGGCCGCCGAGCGTGTTGCGGGTGCCGCCGTACCCGATCACCGGGGAGCCGGCGAAGCCGTCCACTGCCCGCTCGATCAGGAACGACCGGACGCCGTTGGACTTGCCGTTGTCCAGCCGCGCCTGCACGGTGCCGCCGAGCGGGGTGGCGGTCAGCGCCAGGGCCAGCGCGGCGCCGGTGACCAGCAGCGCGCCGAGCACCCAGACCCGGCCGGCCAGCACGTGACGGATCGCCACGTAGCCGATGAGCACGCCCATGCCGATCCACAGTCCACGGTTGAGCGAGAAGATCGCGGGGGCGATCGAGGCGAGCAGGCAGAGTACGGCGAACGTGCGCTTGCCGGCGCTGCGGGTCGCCGCGGCGGCCACCACGAGCCACCCGGCGAGCAGGCAGAAGTTGTTACCCCAGGTGTTGGTGTATCCCCAGGGCGCGGCGGGGCGCGGCTTGTCCCCGCCGACGATGTCCATGATCTGTGCGGCGTACGGGTGCACCAGCGACCGGACGAAGCCCTTCTCCCGGATCCCGTGCGGCAGCAGCCACTCGACCGGCGAGGTGAACTCGAAGTTCCCGGCGACCATGCCGAGGATCCCGCCGAGCACGGTGATCACGAACATCCCGCCGAGCAACCGGACCAGGCGGCGCTGGGAGAGCTCCCGCTCGGCCAGGTTGCCGGCGTAGACCAGCAGGACGGTCAGCGCCAGGTACATGGCCAGCTTGTAGGCGGCCGGGAGCAGGCGGGTGCGGGCGTGCTCGACGACCGTACCGGCCGGGTCGGCGCCGAGCGCGGCGATGCTGATCACCGCCACCGCCAGGAAGACCAGCCACCAGGCGAAGCCCGGCGGCAGGAGCAGCGGCCGTCCCGCCGCCCGCCGCCGGATGAGCAGGAACAGCATCGGCGCGGCCATCATCGGGAAGATCAGCACGCCGAGCCCGAGCGCCCACCAGAGCGGGTAGAGCAGCAGGATGCCGGCGACCGGCCAGGACGGCAGGTCGCGGTTCTTGGTACGGCTCCCCGGAGCGGCGAACGGCGTCGCCGGGGCGACCGTCGTCACTTCTCGTCGCCGTCCGTGGCGGTCTTGACGGTGTCCTTCATGCCGGTGGACTGCTGCGGTGCGCCCTTGAGCGCGGCGAGCTGCGCGGTGGACTCGTCGAGCACCGGCAGCACGGCCGGCGAGAGAGTGACCGCCGGGGCCTCCGTCTCGCCGTCGCGCCGGCCGGTGAGCCGGGGCAGGACCACCGCACCGAGCAGCCGGGTGCCGACCCGGTGCAGCTGCTCGGTGGCGTCGGTCAGCGCCGGGCGGCCGGAGCGGCGCAGCTCGACGGCGAGGATCGCGGCGTCGGCGAGGCTGGCCAGGCTCTGCGCGTCGGCGCTGCTGCTGGTCGAGGGCGCCTCGATGACCACGTACCCGCCCTGCCGGCGCAGCGTCTCCAGGGTGTCCTTCAGCCGCTGCGACTGCATCAGCCCGGCCGCGGTCGCGGCGCCGCCGGTGGTGATCACCCGCAACGACGGGATACGTGCGGTCTGCTGCAGCGCCCGGGCCAGGCCGACCCGTCCGGCCAGCAGCTCGGAGAGGCCCGGCGTGGCCGTCACCCCGAGCATCCGGGCCAGCGGCGCGGCGTCGACCACGCTGTCCGGCAGGTGCGCGCCGATCAGCACGACCTCACTTCCGGTACGCGCGAGAGCCGCCGCCAGATTCGCCGCCACCAGCGTGCTGGCCGATCCGCGACTGGTTCCGGTCACCACGATGACCTGGTCGCTCGCGTCCAGTGTGGCCAGCACCTCGTTGCGCAGCCGGTTGAAGATCCGCCCGCCGGGACCGTACGGCTGGAGCACGTCGTCGAAGTGCGGGGTGGTCCGCTCGTCCAGCGCGGCCAGCACCGGCACCCGGCCCCGGTCCCGGACGTCCGCGGCGGTGACCAGCCGGCGGTCGAACCGCTCGCGCAGGTACGCCATCGCCAGCCCCACGAGCAGGCCGATCATCGCGCCGGTGGCGATGTCCAGCATGGTGTTCGGGCTGCTCGGGGCGTCCGGCAGCCGGGCGTCGCTGATGATGCTGCCGCCGCCGACCGTGGTGGTGGTGAGTTCGTTCAGCTTGCCGGACAGGTTGTTGAGCTGGTTCTGCGAGTTGTTCCGCAGGCTCAGCAGGTTGCTCTCGATCGCGCTGCCCCGCTTGGCGATCGCCAGTTTGGCGTTGATCGAGGTGAGCGCCGTGGTCAGCTGCCTGACCTTGAGGTTCAGCGAGGCGGTCTGCCGGTCCAGCTGGGAGCGCGCGGTCTCCTCCCGGTTGCGCAGGTACGCCTCCGCGAACGCGTGCGACCCGGCCTGCGCCTTGGCCGGGGTGTCCGCCTGGAACGTGATCACCAGGACCGTGGTGTTCGCCGGTACGCGTACCGAGACCGAGTGGGCCAGCTCGATCGGCGACACCTGGGTGCGCAGCAGCTCGGCGGCCTTCGCCGCGACCGCGCCGGAGCCGACGAGCTGTGCCTCGGTGTCCAGGTTGACGGTGCCCTTGGTCCGGCCGCCCTGGGCGTTCACGTCCTGGTCGACGGATTGCACGAGGACGGACGAGGAGGACTCGTACACCTTGGTGGCGGCCACCGCGGTCACCGCCCCCGCGCCCAGCCCGGCGACCGTCGCCGCCAGCGCGATCCACCAGTGCCGGCGGATCGCGCCCAGGTAGTGCGCGACATCGGAGGACGGTGGACGTGACGCTTCCATCGGGTTCGCGGCCTTTCGAGGAGTGGTGATGCCGGCCCTGGGGCGTGCCAGCTTTGGGCGTTTCGCCCCAGAGGGGTAACGCCACACTCCTGCCGCGAGTGATGGGCTTACGTGAGTTTGGGCTCTATCCAGCCGTTCTCCACGAGGTGGTTGAGGACCAACTCGACGGCCTCCGGGAGGGAGACCGTGCTGGTGTCGATGGCGAGCTCGGCGTCGAGCGGCTCCTCGTACGGGTCGTCGATGCCGGTCATCCCGCGGAGCTTGCCGGCGCGGGCCTGCGCGTACAGGCCCTTGCGGTCACGCGCCTCGCAGACCTCGAGCGGGGTGGAGATGTGCACCAGGATGAACCCGGCGCCCGCCTCCACGGCCATCCGGCGGGCGGCGGCGCGGGCCTCCTCGTACGGCGCGATCGGACAGGCCACGGCCATCCCGCGGTGCCGTCCGATCTCGGCGGCGACCCAGCCGATCCGGCGGACGTTGCGGTCCCGGTCGGCCTTGCTGAACCCGAGACCGGCGGTGAGCTCGCGCCGCACCACGTCGCCGTCGAGCAGGGTGACCGTGCGCTCGCCGGTCTCCCGCAGCGCGTCGGCCAGGTTGTGCGCGACCGTCGACTTGCCCGAGCCGGAGAGGCCGGTGAAGAAGAGCACCAGACCGCGGTGCCGGCGTGGCGGGCGGACCCGGGACAGCTCCTTCGCCACGGCCGGGGGCGTGTGCCACTCGGGCAGCGGGAAGCCCCGGTCCAGCAGATCGTCTATCTCGGCCGGGGCCATCGCGAGACGGCGGTTGCGCGGCGGGATGTCCTCGCGCCAGCGCCACTGGCCGTCGCGGTTGTCGTACGCCAGCTCCCGCGGGACCAGCACCCGCACACCCGCCCCGGAGAGCGGCGCCTCGCCGGTGGAGAGGACGTGGCTGACGCCGTACGCCGAGGCGACCCGGGCCCGCAGCAGCGCGTCGGCCATCTCGTCGCCGCGGTCGAGTACCGGCACCGCAACGATGGTCGCCGGGGGCATCCGGTCGCGGGCCGCGAAGATCGCCCGGACCAGCGACTCCGGGGGCAGCCCGTCCGGGCCGGGTCCGCTCACCGGGATCAGGATCAACAGGTGGGCCGCGAGGGTACGGGCGGCGTGCGCGATCTGGGCGAGCTGCGGCCGGTGCAGTGGCCGGTCGGCGATCACCCCGAGCACGCGTCCCGGCGGGAGCAGACCTCGTACCTCCTCCGGCGTACGCCGCAACCGCTGGAAGGGTCCGTGTCCTCCGTCACCGAGAGGCCGGACCGGGCCGCCGGCGCCGTACCTGTTCTCGGCGATCCGCCAGACGTCGGTCGCCTCGAGGGTGGCGACCGGCGCCCCCTCCAGGTCGGTGAGGACCACGGTGCGCTGTCCCGGATCGGCCGGATCAAGCTTGGTGGCCAGCTCACCGGGGAGTTCCAGGGTGACCGGGACCGGCCAGTGCGTGCCGTCCGCGAGACGGCCCGTGCGCGCGACCGAGGTCAGGTCGGCGCGGCCCAGGAAGCCGGCCAGCGGCGCGTACGCCCCGGACAGGAGTAACTCCAGGTCGGCCAGCTCATAGGGGCGGGGTGCATACGACGGAGCGTCCCGCAGGACGTCCTCGGGTAGTACCGAACCAGTCACCTTTGTTATCCCCTTGCCGACGACTTGGGTGACAGTTTCTCAGCCCGGAGCGTGTCGGTCGAGGCGGGCTCGCGATCTCAATTTTCGGACCACGAAATCACTTGTTTACCCGAAACTGGTTGAAAAATCGGGCTTCCTGGACAAAGGGGAGTATCCCTTTGATACTGGGCGGTTGTGAGACAGATCTACTCCTTTGTCGGGGTGCTCGTCATGGTGACGGCGGCCCTGATAGCACCCACTCCTCCCGCTGTCGCGATATCGACGAATCCGGCGCACCGTTCCTGCCACACCGGTCCCAGACTGGTCCCCACCTGCGGAATCCTCTGGGGTGTGGCGCCCGGCGCGTGGACCGACGCGCGCGGTTTCGCGGCCCTCGACGACTTCGAGCGCAAGACCGGGCGGCATCAGGCGGTCTTCCACTCCTACCACCGGGGTGTCCGGCAACTCTTCCCGACCGAACAGGAGATGGCGATCGCCCGGCAACCCGGCCGTGAGCGGATTCTTTTGATCAACTGGAAACCGGAGAGCACCACCTGGGCGCGGATCGCGCGCGGGGACCGGCGTACCGACGAGTTCCTGGACCGGCTCGCCGCGTACTGGAAGCAGAATTTCCGGGATCGGTTCTTTCTCGCGATCCACCACGAGGCCGAGGACCAGGTCCGGGAACGGCGTGGCTCCGGGTACACGGCCCGCGACTACGCGGCGATGTTCCGGCACGTGGTGGACCGGCTGCGGGCGAACGGCGCGACCAACGCGGTCACCGTGCTCATCCACATGGCGTATGTGCCGCACACCACCAAGAGCTGGTTCAGCGACATGTACCCGGGCGACGACGTGGTCGACTGGATCGGCTTCGACACCTACTCCTACAGCGACCCCGGGTACGGCCACGGCGACTTCGCCGAACTGCTCAACCGCCGGTCGTCGCTCAAACCCGGCTGGCCCGGCTTCTACAACTGGGTACGCATGCACCACCCCAGCAAGCCGCTGATGGTCGCCGAGTGGGGTGTGTGGTTCTCCAAGCGTAACCCGGGTCACATGGCCGAGTTCTACCGCGAGGTGGGTCAGCAGATCGGCCGCTTCCCGGCGATCAAGGCGATGGTCCACTTCGAGACACCGGGGAACCGGAAGGGCCAGGACTCCCAGGTGGACAGCACGCCCGCGGCCCTGCGTGAATACCGCCGTCTGGGGAAGCTTCCTGTCTTCCAGGTCGCCGTTAGCTGAGTGTGGGAAACGCACATGAGGCCGGGCGGATGGGTTGGCTGGATGCACTGAGAGGACTGGCCGCCATCACGGTCGTGTGGTGGCACCTCGGTGCCGCGGCGATCGTCAACCTGCAGGACTGGCACGGCCAGGCCGACTTCGGTAAGGCCGGCGTCGTGCTCTTCTTCCTGGTCAGCGGCTATGTGATCCCGATGTCACTGGAACGGTACAACGATCTGCGCCGCTTCTGGATCTCCCGCATCCTCCGCCTGTACCCGGCCTGGGCCGTCTCGGTGCTGCTCGCCCTCGCGGTGCTGGCGGCCGGCGGAGAGGGCGTGCCGGAGCCGCTGAGCCGCGACCCGCTGAGCGTCCTGCTCGGTCACCTCAGCATGACCCAGGGGCTGCTCGGCATCCCGAACCTGGTCGGCGTCTACTGGACCCTCTCGTACGAGATGGTCTTCTACCTCGTGGTGGCCGGGCTCTTCGGGCTCGGCCTGCACCGGCGGCACGGCTGGCCGGCCCTGCTGCCGGCCGGCGTCGCGCTGCTCGCCGGGCCGCACCTGCCCGGCGGCGTCCTCACCGGATCCGCGGGTCAGCGGCTCCCGGCCGCCGTGGTGGTGCTCACCGGCCTGGTCTTCGTGGTGATCGCCGCGGTCAGCGGCCGGCGTGCCCTGCTCCTGCCCGCCTCGGTCCTCGGCGTCGCGATGATCGCGCTCCCGCTGGTCAACGGCCGTCAGTCGGTCCGGGACGGCTGGCAGACGCTGCTGATGATGGCGGTGATGTTCGCCGGAACGGTGATCTACCGGATGCACCGCGGCCAGATGAACCGGCTCGCGGGCGCCGCGGTGCTGGCCGCCGTCGGCGGGTGCTGGATCGCCGGGGCGTGCCGCTACCTCCCGCCGGGCCAGGAGCGCCGGGTGTGGATCGCCATGCTGGTGCTCGCCGCGGCCGGGTTCGGTGTCGGATTCCTGATGCGCCACCACTCGGTGCCCCCGCTGCTGACCTGGCTGGGCCGGATCAGCTACTCGGTCTACCTGCTGCACCTCACCCTGCTGGTGGTCTTCACCCGGATGACGCCCGGACTCGCCGAGCGCTCCCTGCCGGTACGCATCCTCGCCCTCGTCCTCTACCTGGTGGTGACCCTGGGCCTGGCCGAACTGGTCTACCGCTACGTCGAGGTGCCGGCGCAGAACCTGGGCCGCCGCGTGGTCCGCCGCCGGGCCCCGCTGCCCACCCCGCGCGCCGAGAACCCGGCCGAAGCTGAGAGGAAGCTGAGGCTCCTCGGGGTCGACTAGGGGTAAAACCCGATCCGGCCCGGTGACAGCGTTTTCTACGCTGACGCGGTGACCATCATCGCTACGCAGGCGCTGACGAAGACGTACGGGGGCGGGGTGACCGCCCTCTCGGACCTGACCGTGGACGTCGAGGCCGGTGTCATCGGGCTCGTCGGCGCCAACGGCGCCGGCAAGAGCACCTTCATCAAAATCATGCTCGGGCTGATCCCGCCGACCAGCGGCGACGTCCGGGTCTTCGGCCTGGACCCGGTCACCGAGACCGACCAGGTCCGCGCGCGGGTCGGCTACATGCCGGAGAACGACTGCCTGCCGCCGGACGTCTCGGCCGCCGAGTTCGTCACCCACCTGGGCCGGATGAGCGGCCTGCCGCGGACCGCCGCCCGGGAGCGCGCCTCCGAGGCGCTGCGGCACGTCGGCCTCTACGAGGAGCGCTACCGCCAGATCGGCGGCTACTCGACCGGCATGAAACAGCGGGTCAAGCTCGCCCAGGCGCTGGTGCACGACCCCGACCTGCTGCTGCTCGACGAGCCCACCAACGGCCTCGACCCGGCCGGCCGGGACGCCATGCTCGCCCTGGTCCACCGGATCGGCACCGAGTTCGGCATCTCCGTGGTGGTCTGCTCACACCTGCTCGGCGAGGTCGAGCGGATCTGTGACTCGCTCATCGCGATCCAGGGCGGCCGGCTGCTGCGCGCCGACCGGATCTCCACGATGACCGCGGCCTCCGACGTCCTCGCGGTCGAGGTCGCCGACGGTACGGACGAACTCGCGGCCGCCCTCGCCGCCGCCGGGTTCGCGGTCTCCCGGGAGGGGCGGCTGCTGCTCGTGCCGATGGACTCGGACGAGGCGTACGACCGGATCCTGCGCGCCGTGACCGAGCTCGACCTCAACCTGCACCGCCTGGACCAGCGCCGGCACCGCGTCGCCGAGCTCTTCACCGCGAAGGAGACCGCCGATGTCTGAGGCCGGCGTCATCCACGACATCGGGTACCAGCGGTACACCGGCCCCCGGCTGGGCCGCGGCGCCGCGTTCGGTGCCCTCTACCAGCACGGTCTGCGCGCCGCGTTTGGGCTCGGCCGCTCCGCCAAGGCGAAGATCTTCCCGTGGCTGGTGATCAGCGTGATGCTGCTGGTCGCGGTGATACTCGCGGCGATCCGCTCGCAGACCGGGCAGAACCTCGTCGACTACTTCGAGTACGACGACAGCATGAGCTGGCTGATCATCTTCTTCGTGGCGATCCTCGCGCCGGAGCTGGTCTCCCGGGACCTGCGCTCGGGCACGCTGCCGCTCTACTTCAGCCGGCCGCTGCGGGCCGTCGACTACGTCGCCGCCAAGGTGGCCGCCACGGTCACCGCGCTCTGGCTGCTGATGGGCGTACCCCAGCTGATCATGTTCCTCGGGGCCGCGTTCACCACGAAGGACGGCGCCAAGGGGGTCTGGAACGAATTCCTCGACCTGCTCCCCGGCTGGGGCTACAGCCTGCTCTGGGCCGCCCTCTTCGCCGCCATCGGGCTGCTCGTCGCCTCGCTCACCGGCAAGCGCGCGTTCGCGGCCGGCGGCATCGTCGCGGTCTTCCTGATGACCACGCCGGTCGTCGGGGTGCTCAGCGTGCTGCCCTCCAGCACCACGAACCACCTGGCCTTCCTGGCCAGCCCGATGACCCTGATCCAGGGCGTCGGCGTGTGGCTGCGGGACAACCACGAGACGATCGACCTGGGCCGCTTCGGCCCGATCTACGGCATCGAGGCGGTCTGCCTGATCACCGCCTGCCTGCTGCTCCTGCTCGCCCGCTACCGGAAGGTGGCCTCGCTGTGACCACCGTCGACCTGACCAACGTGACCCGGTGGTACGGCAACGTCGTCGCGGTCAACGACATCACCATGTCGCTCGGCTCCGGTGTCACCGGCCTGCTCGGCCCGAACGGCGCCGGCAAGACCACGGTGCTGCACATGATGGCCGGCTTCCTCGCCCCGTCCCGCGGCGCGGTGACCATCGACGGCAAGCCGACCTGGCGCAACCCGGCCGTCTACCGCGACCTCGGCCTGGTCACCGAGCGCGAGGCGGTGCACGCCTTCCTCACCGCCGAGCAGTTCGTGCTGGCCTGCGCCAAGATGCAGAAGCTCGGCGACCCGGCCGGGGCCACCCGCCGCGCGCTCGAGCTGGTCGAGATGACCGAGGCCGCCGGCCGCCGGATCGGCACCTTCTCCAAGGGCATGCGGCAGCGCACCCGGGTCGCCGCGGCCCTGGTGCACGAGCCGAAGGTGCTGCTGCTCGACGAGCCGTTCAACGGCATGGACCCACGTCAGCGGATGCACATGATGGAGTTGCTGCACAAGCTCGGCGACAACGGCCACACCATCCTGTTCAGCTCGCACATCCTGGAGGAGGTCGAGCAGGTCGCCGGACTGGTCCAGGTGATCGTCGCCGGCCGCCTCGCCGCCTCCGGTGACTACCGCAAGATCCGTCGCCTGATGACCAACCGCCCGCACGTCTTCGCGGTGCGCAGCTCCGACGACCGCAAGCTCGCGGTGGCGCTGATGGGGGAGGACTCGGTGGCCGGCATCGAGGTCGCCGCCACCGGTCTGAGCGTCCGCGCCTCCGACTACGGCAGTTTCACCCGGGCGCTGCCCCGGATCGCGCTCGACCAGGGCATCCGGCTGCAGCAGCTGGTGCCGTCCGACGAATCCCTGGAGAGCGTCTTCTCCTACCTTCTGGAGGCCTGAGATGTCGACGGTCGCTCTCATCACGGCGCGCGGCCTCTTCGGCCGGCGCCGGGTGCTGCTCCTTCTCCCACTGCCGCTTCTGCTGGTCGGCCTCGCCGCCATGTGCCGCTCGTACGACCTGGACCCGGGCCAGTGGGGCCAGTCGGTCATCGTCGGCCTCGGCTTCGCCGTGGTCCTCCCGGTCATCGCGCTGATCGTCGGCACCGGCGTGCTCGGCTCCGAGGTGGACGACGGCACCCTGGTGCACATCCTCACCAAGCCCCTGCCCCGCCGCGACATCATCCTGGCGAAGTACTTCGTCGCCGTCGTCGCGACGGCCGTCACCACCGCGGTCCCGCTCTTCCTGACCGGCCTGCTCGCCGGCTCGGCCTCCCTGGGCGCCGCCCTGGCCGCGGCCGCCGTCGTCGGCGCGCTGGCATACTCGGCCCTGTTCCTGCTGCTCAGCCTGGTGACCCGCCGCCCGGTCCTGCTCGGCCTGGTCTACATCCTGATCTGGGAGGGCCTGCTGAGCCGCTGGGTCTCCGGCACCCGCGTCCTCTCCATCGAGCAGTACGTCATCACCATCGCCGACAAGATCCACGCCACCCCGATGCTGACCGCCAACGTCAGCCTCACCACGGCCGCGGTGATGAGCGCTCTCTTCGTCCTCGGCTGTACCGTCATCGCCATCAACCGCCTGGGTTCTTTCTCCTTGGCCGGCGAAACCAGCTGACCGAGCCCACCCTTGAGCCGGACCCGCACGACGGCGGTCGTGCGGGCCCGTTCCACCCTCCGTGGTGACCGCCCTGCGTTTCCCCGGATCCGGGCGTTCAACCCGCTCGACGCCCTACCGGAGCGCCCGGGCCGGGGTGACGAAATGGCCGAGGACGAGTGGTGGGAGCGGCACGACGAGGCGGTCTACGACCCGGCACTCTCCCACGGCCTGCTCTACCTCTGCCACCAAGGGTGCGCGCTGCGCGAGGGTCTCGTGGTCACCGGACCCGCGCGCGGCCAGATGTGGGCCGACGACCGTGCCGACGGGGGTGGCCTCTACCCGTTGACCGGCGGCGACGGCGCGCCACTGGGCTTCGTGGCCTGGTTCCGCCGCTGGCTCGACCGGGCCGAGCAGTCGCCGAGCTGACGGAACGGGCCCGCCGACCGATGGTCGACGGGCCCATGTGGCCGGTACGGGTCAGCCGGTGTTGCGCATGCCGGCGGCGATGCCGTTGACCGTGGTCAGCAGGGCGCGCTCCAGGGCCGTCGAATCCGACGGGCCGCGGCGGGCGCCCGGGGCCGTCGGCATCTGGCGGCCGGAGTCGCCCAGGTCGCGGTACTGGCGGAGCAGGGCGACCTGCAGGTGGTGCAGCGGCTCCAGGTACGTGTCGCGGACGCCCAGCGTGCGGGAGAGCTCCGGCTGGGCGCCCAGCAGGCCGGTGCCGCCGGTGATGGCCAGCACCTCCTCGACCGTGCGGGCGTACTCCTGCTCGATCCGGGTGAAGATCGGGCGGAGGTCCTCGGGGACCAGGGTCTCGACGTAGCGGCGGGCGATCGAGAGGTCGGTCTTGGCGAGCATCATCTCGACGTTCGAGAGGAACGTGCGGAAGAAGTGCCAGTTCTCGTGCATCTCGTCGAGGTGGCCGCCCATGCCGGCGGCGCGGACGGCGGCGAGGCCGGTGCCGACACCGAACCAGCCGGGGACGATCTGCCGGGTCTGCGTCCAGCCGAAGACCCACGGGATGGCGCGCAGGCCGCCCAGTCCGGCGTCCGCGTTGGGGCGCTTGGCCGGGCGGGAGCCGATGTTCAGGGCGCCGAGCAGCTCGGTCGGGGTGGCCGCCCAGAAGTACGCCGGCAGGTCCGGGTCCTCGACCAGTTCGCGGTACGCCCGGAACGCCGCGTCCGAGGCGGTGTCCATGGTCGCGTCCCAGACCTTGAGGCGGACCGGGTCCACGCGCAGGCTGGTGTGCAGCAGGGTGGCCTGGAGCACCGCGGCGGTGGTCAGCTCCAGGTTCTCCCGGGCCAGGGCCGGGATCGTGTACTTGTCGCTGATCACCTCGCCCTGCTCGGTCACCTTGATCGCGCCGTCCAGGGTGCCGTACGGCTGGGCCAGGATCGCCTCGTGGGTGGGGCCGCCGCCCCGGCCGACGGTGCCGCCCCGGCCGTGGAAGAGCCGCAGGCGTACGCCGTGCCGGGCCGCCACGTCACGCAGCGAGCGTTGCGCCTTGTGGATGCGCCACTGGCTGGTGGTGATGCCGGCTTCCTTGTTCGAGTCGGAGTAGCCGAGCATGACCTCCTGCACGTCGCCGCGCGCCCGGACGATCTCCCGGTACGCCGGCAGCTGCAGCATCTCGTCGAGCAGGTCGCCACCGGCGTCCAGCTCGGCCGGGGTCTCCAGCAGCGGCACGATGTTGACCCGGGCGCGGCCGGTGTGGATGTCGACCAGGCCGGCCTCGCGGGCGAGCACGGCGGCGGCGAGCACGTCGTCCACGCCGAGGGTCATCGAGATGATGTAGGTCTCGATGACGTCCTGCCCGAAGCTGTCCTGCGCCTCGCGGATCGTGTTGAACACGTCGAAGGTCTTGCGGGCCGAATCGGTCAGCGGGGTGTCGGCGCTGGAGAGCGGCCGGCGCCCGCCGAGCTCGGTGGCGAGCAGCTTGGTGCGCTCCTCGCGGCTCAGGGAGGCGTAGTCCTCGACCTCGCCGACCTGGGTGTACATCTGCTGGAGCACCTCGTGGTGCTTCTCGGCGTGCTCGCGCACGTCGAGGGTGGCCAGCTGCAGGCCGAACGCGGAGACCTTGCGGATCGCGGTGGCGACCACGCCGACCGCGGGCAGCTGGCCGGAGTTGCGGGCCAGCGAGGCGCGCATCAGCTCCAGGTCGGCGATCAGTTCGTCGCTGCCCAGGTAGTCGCGGCCGGGCACGTGCGGGGTGTTGTTGACCAGCCGGGCCCGGGTGTTGGACAGCTTCGACTTGATCGCGCGGACCTTGAGGCGGTACGGCTCCTCGGCGTTCACCCGGCGGAAGCGGGACGCCACCTCGGGCAGGTTGTCCAGGTCCTGGGCGAGGCTGGCGGAGAGATCCAGGGAGACCCCGCGCAGCCGCCGGGAGACGGACAGCTCGTCGATCAGCTTGTCCATCGCCTTCTCGGTGGCCTGGATGCCGTGCTCGTGCTGGATGAGCAGCACGTCCCGGGTGACCGCGGGCGTGACGAACGGGTTGCCGTCCCGGTCGCCGCCGATCCAGGTGCCGAAGGTGAGCGGGCGGGAGGTCGGCGCGGTCTCCACGCCCAGCCGGCGCAGCGTCTCGGCCAGGTCGTCGAGGACCTGCGGCGCGGCTTCGGCGTAGAGGTCCTTGAGGTAGTAGACCGCGTTGCGCGCCTCGTCGGTCGGGTCCGGCCGGTCCAGGCGCAGCTCGTCGGTCTGCCAGAGCAGGTCGATCAGCTCGGCGAACCGCTTGGTCGAGGCGGTGGTGTCGGTGTCGCCGTAGAGCGCGGCCGCGGCGGACTCGGCGTCCAGCGAGTCGGCGACCTGGCGCAGCTTCGACAGGATCGAGCGGCGGGCGGCCTCGGTGGGGTGCGCGGTGAAGACCGGGCGGACCGCGAGCCGGCGGGCCGCGGCGGCGATCTCCTCGGCCGGGATGCCCCGCTCGGCGATCAGCTTGGCGGCCTGGTCCAGCCAGCCGCCCACCTTGGCGCGGCGGCGGCGCAGGTCGCGGGCGCGGTGCACCTGCTCGGTGATGTTCGCGAGGTGGAAGTAGGTGGAGAAGGCACGGGCCAGCTTGGTGCCGGTGGTGATGTCCATGGCGGCGAGCCGGTCGGCCGCGGCGGGGGCGTCCTGCCGGACCAGAGCCCGGATCTCCTCGACCAGATCGAGGAGCGGGCGGCCTTCCTGACGGGCCAGTGTCTGGCCGAGCAACGTGCCGATCCGGCGGATATCCGCACGTAGATCGGCGTCGGGCCCTTCCCGCTCGTCGAGGTGGGCAGCCTGCTCTGTCATCGGGGCGCTCCTTCGCTCGGATGGCTCCAGGACGGCGCTGTCCCGACTTCGCCGATGGTATCGGCGTACCCCTGTGCGGGGGTGAATTGAGTCAAGAGTCTCATGCGCGGCCCGGCCGCGGGCCGTCACCTGGCCAGTGACAGCGCGTAAGACGGGAACCAGTGCCCGGCCGGGGGAGCTCCGGTTCCGCACGTGCCGTCGGACTCACCCGGTCGTTTGACCCAGAGGTACGCGTCGGCGAGCGGCTCGCCGGTCTCCAGCGTGGGTGTCTCCCCGAGTCGCCGGCCGGGCGGGTTGCACCAGTGGTGGTCGCCCTCGCCACGTTGCGCGGGCCCGTTCCCGTTACGGCTGGTGTCGACGACGAAGTGCCGTCCGTCGAGCAACGCGCTCAGCTCCGCGCCGTACCGTAAATTGTCCTGGGTGGTCTCGAAGTTGGCGACGTTGAGGGCGAAGCCGGTGGCGCTCTCGATGCCCGCGCGGCGCAGCGCCGGGGCCATCTGATCGGCCGGCACCCAGGTGGGATTGCCCGCGTCCAGGTAGACCGCGACGTTCGGCAGCGCGCGCAGCGACGTCACCGCGTAGGTGAGGAGCTCGTAACGCTGGATGGTCCGTTTCGGTCCGAGGCAGCCGCGCACGGTCTGGGCGACCGCATCCGGTTCCACGATCGCCAGCACGCGGTGTCCCCGCAGCGCGCGGATCACGGTCAGGATCCATTTCCGGTACGCGTAATCGCTGGGTGCCCCGCCCCCGGAATGCCCCGCGCAGTCGCGATGCGGGATGTCGTAGAGCACGATGACCGGCAGCCGTCCGGCCTCCGTGGCGGCGGCCGTCAACCGGGTGACCCGCTGTACGTCGTCGTCCGCCCCGGTCAGCCAGGTGGCCACCGGCTGCTCGGCGATCCTTCGGAGCACCGCCGCCTCGTCCGCCCGCCCGGCCTGCTCCATCGCGGTGACCTGCTCGGCCGCCGCGCCCGAGGAGTCGACGTAGAGCGCGATCTGCTCGGCCTCGGTCAGGCTCGGGACGTGCTCTGCCGGGACGTGTACGGCGGGCGCCGGACCACGGTCGCGCAGCAGGAACACCCCGGTCACGGCGACGGCGAGCAGCGCGGCGAGCGAGAGCCCGCGGCGCCATCGGCCACCGGTGTAGACGTGCCTGCCCATGATCAGCCCGGGACCGGGATCGCCGGGCGGACCGCCGGGCGCCGCTGGTCGACCGGTCCGTTCGCCGGCCGGACCCGTCCGGTGACCGCCGGGCCGGTGTTCCCGGCGAGCAGCAGCCGGCGCGGGGTGCCGCCCGGGCGGGCCTTGTTGACGAAGGCGCGGCGGGCGGCGGCGAACCCGGAACGGTCGGTGTAGACGTCCCGGCTCATCTCGGCGAGCTCGCGGGACTCGTACACGTCCAGCGGGATCCGTTCGGCGTTCAGCCGCCGGGCCTTGGCCGCCCGGCGGCGGCGCGACTCGCGGGCGTCGGCGTGCCGCTCGGCGAGCGCGGTCAGCCACTGGGCGTACGCCTCGGGGTGCCGCGGCCCGATCTCGTCGATCAGCCCGAGGCGGGCCGCCTCGCCGGCGCTGACCGGGAGCCGGTCGTCGATCAGCTGCTGGGCGCCGTCCGCGCCGACCCGCCGGGGCAGCGTGTACGTGTGCAGCTCCGACCCGAAGAGCCCGATGTCGTAGTACGGGTTGAGCACGATCCCGTCCCGCGCGGCCACCACGTCGGCGCCGAGCCCGAGCATCACCCCGCCCGCGCCGGCGTTGCCCGCGTACGCCGCGACCACGACCTGCCGCGTGCAGGTGATGATCTCCCGGCACACGTCGTTGATCGCCCGGATGTTCGCCCAGGTGGCGCCGGCCGGGTCGGGCGCGCTCTCGATCACGTTGAGGTGCAGGCCGTTGCTGAACGCCTCGATCCCGCCGCGCAGCACCAGCACCCGGGTGTCCTGTCCGGCCGCGTGCCGCAGCGCGGCGAGCAGCCGGCGGCAGTGCCCGGGCGCCATCGCGCCGTTGTAGAAGTCGAAACTCAACCAGCCGACCGGCCCGGCGCGCCGGTACCGGACCTGCCGGTACGCGTTCGGCGCCTCCGGTTCGGCGTACGCCTCCACGGGGGAGTTCGGCACCCCGCGCAGCCGTTCGCCGAGGGCCGTGGTGGCGGGCAGCTTGATCCCGCCCTCGGTGACCGGCCGCAGGTGACCGATCCAGAGGCTGCCGTCCCCGGTCGCCACCAGCACCGCGCCCTGCCGCCGGGCCAGGATCGTGCCGGGCCGGGCGCCGCGGGCCACTCCCGGGTGCGCGTCGTACGCGTACGCCTCCAGCCCGCCCACCCGGGTGCGTACGCCCGGCACCCCGTCCGCGGCCCGGATCCGGCGCAGCACGGTCTCGGTCGGCGCACTCCAGTCGAACGCCCGGTCGGCCTGGGTCATCGCCGGACGCGGCCCGGTACCGGGCGCCTGGGTCGGCGCGTTCTCGGCGGGTACCGGTGTGAACGCCGGGTCGCCCGCCTTCGCGACCACCTCGAAGACGCACTCCACGGCGGCGTCCGCGACCGGCCCGCCATAGAGCGCCGACCGGCGCGGCGGCATCGACGGCATCCCGAACGTCCGGGTGGCCCAGACCGCCCCGGCGTGCCGGTCCCCTTCGCCCTGGTCCCCTTCGCCCCGGTCCCCGGTGTCCTGGTCCCCCGTCGCCTGCAGCGCGGTGACGCCCCAGGTCCGGGCCCCGTCCGCGATCGCCCAGTCCAGCGCGGACGGCCCGCGGTCGCCGACCGGGCCCGGGTGCAGCACGATCGTCCGCCAGGTCCGCCGGATCCCGGCCGGTACCCGCTCGGTGAGGTGCGGGCAGATGATCAGGTCGGGCGCGGCCGCGTGCACTCCCTCGACGGTCTCGCGCTCGCCGGTGGCCAGCAGGACCCCGACCTCGTGCCCGGCGTCCCGCAGGGCGCACCAGACCCGCTGGCTCAGCCCGTCGAACGCACTGACCAGCAGCAGAATCCGCACGTGACCCCTCCCCGAAGTACCGCAACGCCTCGGCACTTTCCCCGACCCGAGGGTTGCCATGTCGGACATGTTGTGCGATAAGCCGCGGCCTCCCAGCTTGGTCGGCGTGTCGGACTAAGCTGTGGGTGTGCCCCCTGGCCCTTCGGTGTCCGGGGGCGTTCGTCGTGTCCAGCTCTCGTCCCGGGGGTCCCTCGCATGCAACTCGCCGGACTCATCCCGGCCGCCCTGCGCGACCGTGGCCTCGCCCGAGCCCGCGACCTGGCCCGCAAGGCCTTCGTCGACGCGGACTCGCTGGATCTCACCGCGCCGGTCTCGCTGCGCCCGTTCGTGGTCGCCGCGGTGGCCGCGCCGCAGGACGCCGGCGGAGCCCAGCGCCCGGTGCTCGCCGTCACCGCGACCTCCCGCGAGGCCGACGACCTGGCCGACGCACTCGGCTGCCTGATCGACCCGGACGGCATCGCGGTCTACCCGTCCTGGGAGACACTGCCGCACGAGCGCCTCTCGCCCCGCTCCGACACGGTCGGCCGCCGGCTCGCGGTGCTGCGCCGACTGGCCCACCCCGGTGACACGCCGCTGCGGGTGGTCGTCGCGCCGGTCCGCTCGCTGCTCCAGCCGCAGCTCAAGGGCCTCGGCGAGCTGGAGCCGGTGGAGCTGGTCACCGGGCGCGAGGCCGAGCTCGAGGAGGTCGCCCGCCGGCTCACCGACATGGCGTACGCGCGGGTCGACCTGGTCACCAAGCGCGGCGAGTTCGCGGTCCGCGGCGGCATCCTGGACGTCTTCCCACCCACCGACGAGCACCCGTCCCGGGTCGAGTTCTGGGGCGACGAGGTGGAGGAGATCCGTACCTTCGCCGTCGCCGACCAGCGCACCATCGACCAGGTGCCGCACCTGTGGGCGCCGCCCTGCCGCGAGCTGCTGCTGACCCCGCAGGTCCGGGAACGGGCCGCCGAGCTGTCGGCCGAGCACCCGGAGCTCGCCGAGATCCTGGACAAGCTCGCCGAGGGCATCCCGGTCGAGGGGATGGAGTCGCTGGCCCCGGCCCTGCTGCACGGCACCGACAGCATGGAGCTGCTGGTCGACTGCATGCCGGCCGGCACCCACGTGCTGCTCTGCGACCCGGAGCGGATCCGGACCCGGGCGCACGACCTGACCCGGACCTCCGACGAGTTCCTGGAGGCCTCCTGGGCCGCGGCGGCCGTGGGCGGCCAGGCGCCGATCGACGTCGGCGCGGTCGCCTTCCGCACCCTCGCGGAGGCCCGCGCGCACGCCGCCACCCTCCGCCAGCCGTGGTGGACGCTCTCCCCGTTCGGCCTGGCCCCGTCCTCCCCGGCCGACGAGACGCTGCCCTGGGAGGCCGCCGCGCCGGTCGAGGTCGCGCCGGACACCGGTGACGCCGTCACGCTGGCCGCCCAGCCGGTCCCGCTGTACCACGGCGACACCGCCCGGCTCGCCGCCGACCTGGCCGGCTGGGCCGCCGCGGGCTGGGCGATCGCGCTGGTCTTCGAGGGTAAGGGCACCGCGCAGCGGGCCGCCGAGCTGCTCCGCGACGCCGGGCTCGGGATCACCCCGGTGGACGCGATCACCGAGCCGATCGAGGACAAGCAGATCCTGATCACCTGCGGCGGGCTGAACCACGGCTTCGTCGACGAGGCGTCCCGGCTCGCGGTGATCACCGGCAACGACGTCTCCGGCGGGCGCGGCGCGTCCACCAAGGACATGCGGAAGATGCCGGCCCGGCGGCGCAACACGATCGACCCGCTCGAGCTCAAGACGGGCGACTTCGTGGTGCACGAGCAGCACGGGATCGGCCGCTACATCGAGCTGGTGCAGCGTACGGTCAACGGCGCGGACCGCGAGTACCTGGTGATCGAGTACGCCGCCTCCAAGCGCGGCCAGCCCGGCGACCGGCTCTACGTGCCGACCGACCAGCTCGACCAGCTCTCCCGCTACGTCGGCGGCGAGTCGCCCACCCTGCACAAGATGGGCGGCGCCGACTGGCAGAAGAGCAAGGCGCGGGCCAAGAAGGCGGTCAAGGAGATCGCCGCACAGCTCATTCAGCTGTACGCCGCCCGCCAGGCCTCCACGGGGCACGCGTTCGGACCGGACACGCCCTGGCAGCGCGAGCTCGAGGACGCGTTCCCGTACACCGAGACGCCCGACCAGATGGCGGCGATCATCGAGGTCAAGCACGACATGGAGCTGCAGGTCCCGATGGACAGGCTGATCTGCGGCGACGTCGGGTACGGCAAGACCGAGATCGCGGTACGGGCGGCGTTCAAGGCGGTGCAGGACGGCAAGCAGGTGGCCGTGCTGGTGCCGACCACGCTCCTGGCCCAGCAGCACTTCAACACGTTCACCGAGCGGATGAGCCAGTTCCCGGTGCAGATCAAGCAGCTCTCCCGGTTCCAGACGCCGAAGGAGGCCGCGCTCGCGCTGGAGCAGGCCGCCGACGGCACCGCGGACATCGTGATCGGCACGCACCGGCTGCTCGCCAAGTCCACCCGGTTCAAGAACCTCGGCCTGATCATCGTGGACGAGGAGCAGCGCTTCGGCGTCGAGCACAAGGAGCAGCTCAAGGCGCTGCGGGCCTCGGTGGACGTGCTGACCATGTCGGCCACCCCGATCCCGCGGACGCTGGAGATGGCGATCACCGGCATCCGGGAGATGTCCACCATCGCCACCCCGCCGGAGGAGCGGCACCCGGTGCTCACCTACGTCGGCGGGTACGACGACAAGCAGGTGGCCGCCGCCATCCACCGCGAGCTGCTCCGCGACGGCCAGGTGTTCTACCTGCACAACCGGGTCGAGTCGATCGACCGGGCGGCCCGCCGGCTGCGCGAGCTGGTCCCCGAGGCCCGGGTCGCGATCGCGCACGGCCAGATGAGCGAGGAGCAGCTCGAGAAGGTGATGGTCGGCTTCTGGGAGAAGGAGTTCGACGTCCTGGTCTGCACCACGATCGTCGAGTCCGGCATCGACATCCCGAACGCCAACACGCTGATCCTGGAGCGCGCCGACCTGCTCGGCCTGGCCCAGCTGCACCAGATCCGCGGCCGGGTCGGCCGGGGGCGGGAGCGGGCGTACGCGTACTTCCTCTACCCCCGGGACAAGCCGCTCACCGAGCACGCCCACGAGCGGCTGGCCACCATCGCCCAGCACACCGAGCTCGGCGCCGGCATGTACGTGGCGATGAAGGACCTGGAGATCCGCGGCGCCGGCAACCTGCTCGGCGGCGAGCAGTCCGGGCACATCGAGGGCGTCGGCTTCGACCTCTACGTACGGATGGTCGGCGAGGCGGTCTCCGCGTTCAAGGGTGAGCGGCCCGAGGAGGAGCCCGAGGTCAAGATCGACCTCCCGGTCGACGCGCACCTGCC
Source organism: Actinoplanes sp. NPDC051851 (assembly GCF_040681165.1). Lineage (NCBI taxonomy): Bacteria > Bacillati > Actinomycetota > Actinomycetes > Micromonosporales > Micromonosporaceae > Actinoplanes > Actinoplanes sp. NPDC051851. Next base: position 204,358 of record NZ_JBFAYF010000006.1, read on the forward strand.
CACCGACTACATCGCGGTCGAGCGGCTCCGGCTGGAGATGTACCGCAAGCTCGCCGAGGCCCGCGACGACGCCCGGCTGGAGGAGGTGATCGCCGAGATGACCGACCGGTACGGCGAGCCCCCGGCCCCGGTGGTCAACCTGATCGCGGTCGCCCGCTTCCGCCAGCTGGCCCGGGCGTACGGCCTCACCGACGTGTCGATGCAGGGGAAGCACCTCCGCTTCGCCCCGCTGGCCCTGCTCGACTCCAAGCAGATGCGGCTCAAGCGCTACCACCCCGACTCGGTCTACAAGGCGGTCAACGAGCAGGTCAGCGTGCCGCGCCCGAGTACCCGCCGGGTCGGTGGCGAGCCGCTGCGCGACCAGGAGCTGCTGCAGTGGTGCGGCCAGCTGCTCAAGGACGTGCTCGGTGAGGCGCCGTCCGCGGCCGTCTCACCGGCCGCCGCGAAGGCTCCGGGGAAACGCTGAACGGGGTGGGTGCCGAAGATCACATCGGCGTGAGACAGTGTTGACCATGCATCGTGCCCGTCGACTCGCATCCATGGCCGTCGTCGCGTCCTGCGCGCTCGGCGGCCTCACCGCCTGCCGTGCCGAGCCCTCCGTGGCGGCGTATGTCGGCGATTCCCGGATCACCGAGAGCCGCGTCCAGGCGATCTGGGACGACGCCCGGGCCAAGCTCACGGCCGAGGCCCGGACGGCGGCCCAGGCGGGCGGGACCGGCACCGCCACGATGCCGATCAGCCGGGCCGACATCGTCAGCGTGCTGGTCGGCCGGAACCTGATCACCAAGGTCGCCGAGAAGCACGGCGTGACGATGCCGGCCGGGCTCACCTACGACAACGTCGCCTCGGTGGTCGGGCTCCCGGCGACCACCGAGTACGTGCACCTCTTCACCGAGTACAACGCGCTGCAGGACGCGGTGAAGCAGGCCGAGACCGGCACCGCGGCGCTCTCCGACGAGGACTGGCAGGACGTCCTCCAGCGGCTCTCCGAGAACGGCACGGTGGACGCGGGGACCACCGTGGAGAGCCTCAGGAGCACCCTGCCGGACACCGTGACCACCCAGCTGCAGAGCGCGATCGCGGTCCGCGACGAGGTGACCGCGGTGGCGGGCACCCAGTCGATTCAGATCAACCCGCGGTACGCCCCGCTGGAGATCGGCGTCTACCCGATCCGGAACAGCGAGACCAGCCCGCTCTACCAGCTCGTCGTCGCTCCGCTGGGCGAGGACACGGCCGTACCGGTGGACGACGTCTCTTGAGCCTTCGGATCGTTCTGCTGGTCACCTCGCCGCGGCTGCCGGCGGGCCTGCTCACCGCACAGGCGTGGGACACCGTACGCTCCGGCCCGGTCTTCGCCGCGTCCGAGAGTGATCAGGCGGCGGCGCTGCGGGCCTCCGGCGTACCGGTGACGGTTCTGCAGACCGACGCCCAGGGCCTGCTCGACGCGATCGCCGCGCTTCCCGGCGCCGGTGCCCCATCGCCGGGCGACCCGGCGGCACCGGCCGTGCGGACCGCGGTCTGGCTGGCCGGGCCCGGCGGTGATCAGGACTTCGCGCGGCAGCTCGGGCTCCGTCTGGCGCGCGAGCCCGCTCTGGCCGAGCTGGAGCTGATGTACGGCTCCTGGGACCCGCCCGGCGCCCGCCTGCTCGACGCGGTGGCCGTGATGGACCGTCTCGTCTCGCCCGGCGGCGACCCGTGGAAGCGCGCGCAGAACCACCGCACCCTGGCGCCGTACCTGCTGGAGGAGAGCTACGAGGCGTACGACGCCATCGAGCAGGACGACCTGGAACTGCTCCGCGAGGAGCTCGGCGACGTGCTGCTGCAGGTGGTGCTGCACGCCCGGCTCGCCGAGGAGCTGCCGGACGGCCGGGCCTGGACCGTCGACGACGTGGCCGGGGTACTGGTCGAGAAGATGATCCGGCGCAACCCGCACGTCTTCGCCGGGGAGACCGCCACCGACCTGGAGGAGATCACCGCGAACTGGGAGCGGATCAAGCGCGAGGAGAAGGCGCGGGAGTCGGTCCTGGACGGCGTGGCGCTGAGCCAGCCGGCCCTGTCGCTCGCCGCGAAGGTGCTCCAGCGGGCCGAGCGCGGGGGAGTGGACGCTCCACTGCCGACCGGGGACGACCTCGGACCTGCCCTGCTCCGGGTGGTCGCCGAGGCCCGGGCCGCCGGTCTCGATCCCGAGGCCGAGCTGCGACGCGCCGTCCTGGAGTACGCGAGGGCCGTACGGGAGAAAGAAAAAGAGTAGTTTTCTCGGCATGCCCGAGTTCGTACCGCTCGCCGAGAGCATCGTGGACGCGCTGCTGGAGAGCGATCCCACCACCGCGTTCTGGGCCGGGGACCACCGGTTCGACGACCGCCTGCCCGACCTCTCCGCCGACGCCGTCGCCGGCCGTACGACGATGCTCCGCGACGCCGGCGACGCGCTCAGCGGGATCGACGCCGAGAGCCTCGCGCCGGAGGACCAGGCCGATCATGCGATCCTCGCCGCGCTGGTGGAGCGGGCGCACTTCGAGCTGACCGACATCCGCGAGCACGAGTGGAACCCGCTCGAACACAACCCGGGCCCGCTGCTGCACGGGCTGATCGCCCGGCCGTTCGCCCCGGTCGGCGAGCGGCTGGAGAGCCTGCGCGCCCGCCTCGCCGCGATCCCGGACGCGCTGGCCACCGCCCGCGCGGTGCTGCGCGACGTGCCCCGGATCCACGCCGAGACCGCGGCCGGTCAGTTCGCCGGCACCGCCGGGCTGATCCGGGCCGAGGTGCCCGCCCTGCTCGACCAGGAGCCGGGTCTGCGCGCGAGCGTGGCACCGGCCGCCGAGGCCGCGCTGGCCGCGCTCGGCGAGTTCGACGGCTGGCTGCGTGCCCGGCTGGACGACGTCGACCCCGGGCGGGACCCGAGGCTCGGGCGACGGCTCTGGGAGGCCCGGCTCTGGCACACGCTGGACACCGAGCTGACCGCCGCCGAGGTGCTGGAACGCGCCTGGGCCGGCCTGGAACGGGACAGCGCCGAGCTGCGCGAGGCCGCGGCCGAGCTGACCGGCGGCCCGGCCACCGACGAGACGGTCCGGCGCGCGCTGGACTCCGTCGCCGAGAAGCACCCGGACAACACCACGATCGTCGGGCTGGCCAGGCTGACCATGGACGAGGCGACCGCGTTCGTCCGGGAGCACGACCTGGTCTCGCTGGTCGACGACCCGTGCGTGATCGAGGAGATGCCGGAGTTCGCCCGGGGCGTCGCGGTGGCGTACTGCGATCCGCCCGGACCGCTGGAGACCGCCGACGTACCGACGTTCTACTGCATCGCCCCGGCGCCGGCGGACTGGCCCGCCGGGCGGGTGAGCAGCTTCTACCGCGAGTACAACGACCAGATGATCCGGAACCTGACCGTGCACGAGGCGATGCCCGGCCACTTCCTGCAGATCGCGCACGCCCGCCGGTTCCGCAGCGGCACCCGGGTCCGCGCGATGGGCTGGTCCGGCACGTTCGTCGAGGGCTGGGCGGTGTACGCGGAGAGCGTGATGACCGGCCTCGGCTTCGGCGGGCTGCCGGTGCGGCTGCAGCAGCTCAAGATGCGCCTGCGGATGACCCTGAACGCGATCATCGACCAGCTCGTGCACTGCGAGGGCCTCACCGAGGCGGAGGCGATGGAGCTGATGACCGTACGCGGCTTCCAGGAGGAGGGCGAGGCGGCGGGCAAGTGGCGGCGTGCCCTGCTCACCTCGACCCAGCTGTCGACGTACTTCGTCGGATACACGGAGGTCGCGGCGATCGCGGCGGCCCGGCCCTTCGGCGCCACCCCGAAGGCCTGGCACGACGCGATGCTGGCGCACGGCTCCCCGCCGCCCCGCCACCTGGCCACCCTGCTCGGCGTCTGAGCGCCGGGCCTCACACCGCGGCGGCCGCCGTCCTGCGGGCCTGCAGCTGGTTCTGGATGATGTATCGCCGGACGATCCGGGCCTGCGACTCGTCCTGGTCGAAGAGGGCGACCAACTCCACCGAGAGCGGCCCCCGGAACGGCACCTGCTGCCGGATCGCGCTCGCCTTGAGCGCGGTCGCGTGGAACTCCGCCACGTCCATGCCGAGCTGGATCCGCAGGTCCATCTCGTGGCCGGGGCGCACCTCGATGTCGGTGAAGTGGGCGCGCACCGAGCTCTCGCCGATGTCGTGCACCCAGCCGATCGACTCGCCGAGGCCGGGGCGGTACATCACGATCGCCTCGCCCCCGCCGCCGCGGACGAACCGGCGGCTCTGCGCGATGGCCGGGTCGGCGGTCATCCGCACCTCGACCCGGTTCTCGTCGGCGGCGACCACCACCGCGGTCACCACGTTCCGGCCCCGGGGCGCCGCCGACCAGCGCAGGGTCACCGCGGTCCCGGCCGGTGGCACGTCGGCCGCGGCCATGGAGAGGGTGAGCTCCGGCCCGGCGGACCGGACGACACGGATTCCGGGTACGAACTCGCCCTCGGCCTCCATCTCGACGCGGAAGCCGTCCTCGGGAAACAGGCTGCTGGTCATAGTGCCCCTCCGGTGATGGTCCTCCTCGGTTCGGCAGCGGCGGGGCCGGTCTGAGGCATTGGCCGGGCCGACTGGATCACCGGATGGACCGGCCGGCCCTACCGGCGAGTTGACCGGCCGCGCGAACCTGAGCGGGTCCGGCTCGATACCCTCAGGTGCGTGGTCGGCCCGCAGGGTCGCGGACCGGAATCGCATTCGTACAACTGTTGGGAGCGACACGACTAATGGCCACCATTGAAGCGATCGTCGCCCGCGAGATCCTGGATTCCCGCGGCAACCCCACCGTCGAGGTCGAGGTCGGCCTGGACGACGGCACGGTCGGCCGCGCGGCGGTTCCCTCCGGTGCCTCCACCGGCGCGTTCGAGGCGCTGGAGCTGCGTGACGGCGACAAGGGCCGCTACCTCGGCAAGGGCGTCGAGAAGGCCGTCGCCAACATCGAGGACAAGATCGCCGACGAGCTGATCGGCTACGAGGCGAGCGAGCAGCGCCTGATCGACCAGAAGATGCTCGACCTGGACGGCACCGACACCAAGTCGGAGCTGGGCGCCAACGCCATCCTCGGTGTCTCGCTCGCCGTCGCCAAGGCCGCCGCGCTCTCCGCCGAGCTGCCGCTCTTCCGCTACGTGGGCGGCCCGAACGCCGCCGTCCTGCCGGTGCCGATGATGAACATCGTCAACGGTGGCGCGCACGCCGACTCCAACGTCGACGTGCAGGAGTTCATGATCGCCCCGATCGGCGCCCCGACCTTCCGCGAGGCGCTGCGCACCGGTGCCGAGGTCTACCACGCGCTGAAGTCGGTGCTGAAGAAGAAGGGCCTCTCGACCGGCCTGGGCGACGAGGGCGGCTTCGCGCCGAACCTGCCGGCCAACGCCGCCGCGCTGGACCTGATCGCCGAGGCCGTCCAGGCCGCCGGCTTCTCCCTGGGCAGCGACATCGTGCTGGCGATGGACGTCGCCGCGACCGAGTTCTACAAGGACGGGTCGTACGTCTTCGAGGGCGCCCCGAAGTCGACCGACGAGATGATCGCGTACTACGCGAAGCTCGCCGCCGACTACCCGATCGTCTCGATCGAGGACCCGCTCTCCGAGGACGACTGGGTCGGCTGGTCCGCGATGACCGCCGAGCTCGGCGACAAGCTGCAGATCGTCGGCGACGACCTCTTCGTCACCAACCCGCAGCGCATCGCCCGGGGCATCGCCGAGAGCGCCGGCAACGCGGTCCTGGTCAAGGTGAACCAGATCGGCTCGCTGACCGAGACGCTGGACGCCGTGGACATGGCCCACCGGGCCGGCTTCAAGACCATGATGTCGCACCGTTCCGGCGAGACCGAGGACGTCACCATCGCCGACCTGGCGGTGGCGGTCGGCTCCGGCCAGATCAAGACCGGCGCCCCGGCCCGTTCGGACCGTGTCGCGAAGTACAACCAGCTGCTGCGCATCGAGGAGCAGCTGGAGAGCGCCGCCCGGTACGCCGGTGCGGGCGCGTTCCCGCGTTACCGCGTCGGGTAATACCCGTCCGGCAGATCATGGATTTGTGGCACCCGCGCGTGGCGGCATAGGTTTCCTCCACGGGTGCCACAATCCGTGACGGCCGTCATGGCCGAGCGGGGGAGGGGTGGAGATGACGCAGCGTCGCATGCCGAGCGGACAGGGCCCGGCCCGTCGCTCCGGCACGAGCGGCCGACCCGGCACACCCCGGACCCGCGCCACCGGACAGATCAGGGTGGACACCCGGCCCACCGTGCGGCTGCCCCGCGGTGGCCGTCCGGCCGCTTCCCGCCGTACCCAGGGATCCGCCGGTGGCGCAGCCACGAAGCGCACCGCGGCACCTCGCCCGCGCGCGCTGACCGGCCGGGCCACCGTCCTGCTCGCGGCCTTCATCGCGCTGGCGCTGGCCTACACGATCCCGATCCGCACCTACATGCAGCAGCAGTCACAGATCGCCGAGATGGAGGCCGCGCAGGCCAGCCAGCAGGCCGAGATCGACGCGACCCGCAAGGAACTGGAGAAGTGGAACGATTCGGAGTACGTCCGGATCCAGGCCCGCGAGAAGTACTTCTACGTGCGTCCCGGTGAGATCCCGCTGCTCGTCTACGAGGACCCGGACGGCGCCGCCCGCGACGCCAAGAAGAACGCCCCGGCGGCCACCCCGGACCGCTGGTACGACACGCTGTGGAACAGCGTCCAAGCCGCCGACGCGGAGCCTGCGAACTGACATGGAATCACCGTCCCAGGAAGACCTCGACGTCGTCGCGGCCCAACTCGGCCGCCCGCCCCGCGGCACCCGCGCGATCGCGCACCGCTGCCCGTGCGGCAACCCGGACGTGGTGGAGACCGCGCCCCGGCTGGACGACGGCACGCCGTTCCCGACGCTGTACTACCTGACCTGCCCGCACGCCACCGCCGCGTGCAGCCGTCTGGAATCGGCCGGTGTGATGCGGGACATGCAGGAGCGGCTGAGCACCGACCCGACCGTGGCCGCCCAGTACGCGAAGGCGCACCAGGACTACCTGGACCGCCGTACGGCCATCGAGGACGTCCCGGAGATCGCCAAGGTCTCCGCCGGCGGGATGCCCGACCGGGTCAAGTGCCTGCACGTCCACCTCGGCCACGCGCTCGCCGCGGGCCGGGGGGTCAACCCGTTCGGCGACGAGGTCCGCGACGCGGTCGAGCCGTGGTGGATCGACGGACCCTGCGTGAGAAAAGACGCATGATCATCCGTCGTGCGCGGACGGGGGACGTCAAGGGGATCCGGTCCCTGGTCGACACCTACACCACGGACCGGCGGCTGCTCAGCAAGGCCACGGTGACCCTCTACGAGTCCGTCCAGGAGTTCTGGGTGGCGGTCGACGAGGACGACGCCGTGATCGGCTGCGGCGCGCTGCACGTGATGTGGGAGGACCTGGCCGAGATCCGTACGGTCGCGGTCGACCCGTCCCAGCGCGGCCGGAGGATCGGCCACCGGATCGTCGCGGCGCTCCTCGACCAGGCCCGCGAGCTCGGCATCCGCCGGGTGTTCTGCCTCACCTTCGAGACCCGCTTCTTCGGCTCGTTCGGCTTCACCGAGATCGACGGGGCCCCGGTACCGCACGCCGTCTACGAGCAGCTGCTGCGCAGTTACGACGAGGGCGTCGCCGAGTTCCTCGACCTGGAGCGCGTCAAACCCAACACCCTGGGCAACAAGAGGATGCTGTTACACCTATGACCAGAGTCGCCGCCATCGACTGCGGGACCAACGCCGTCCGCCTGCTGATCGCCGACGTGGACGGCGAGAAGCTGGTCGACGTGGACCGCCGGATGGAGATCGTCCGGCTGGGTGAGGGCGTGGACCGGACCGGGATGCTGTCGCCGGCGGCGATCGAGCGCACCCGGACGGCCCTGCTCGGGTACGCCGCCGAGATCGAGGCACACGGCGCGACCGCGATCCGGATGTGCGCCACCTCGGCCTCCCGGGACGCCTCCAACGCGCAGGACTTCCGGGACATGGTCCGGGGCGTGCTCGGCGTGGACCCCGAGGTGATCACCGGCGAGGAGGAGGCCGCGCTCTCCTTCCTCGGCGCGGTCCGGGGCCTGGCCGCGCCGGGGCCGTACCTGGTCTTCGATCTGGGCGGCGGCTCCACCGAGTTCGTCACCGGCACGTCGACGGTGGAGCGGGCGATCTCGATGGACGTCGGTTGCGTCCGGATGACCGAGCGGCACCTGCACTCCGACCCGCCCACGGCCGCCGAGATCGCCGCTACGGAGGCGGAGGTCACCCGGGCCGTCGACACGGCCCTTCAGGCCGTGCAGGGCCGTTCAGCCCCGACTCTGGTCGGTCTGGCGGGGACGGTCACGACCGTTGCCGCTCTTGCTCATGGCCTTTCCGCGTACGACTCCAGCCTCATCCACCACAGCGCGATCAGTCGTGCGGAGGTCGACCGGGTCACCGGCGACCTGCTGCGGATGACCGTCGCCGAGCGGCTCGCCCTCCCGGTGATGCACCCGGGCCGGGCCGACGTGATCGGCGGCGGCGCCCTGATCATGCGGATCGTGATGGAACGCTCCGGCCACGACACCGTGATCGCCTCGGAGCACGACATCCTGGACGGCATCGCCTTCGGCTTGTCCGGCTGATCCGGCATTCCGGCATGGCCGAACGGCCGACCGCAGCCGCCTTTCGGCTCGGTTTTCGCCGCCATGTCGTGTCGGCGATTGCGGCACGGCCGGACGTTTTCCCAGCAAACGCACAGCGCCTACCGATAGGGCGTTCATAAACGCAGGTGGAACGGGGTCGCGAGGGTGCTTAACACGCATTAATCTCCCGGGCCAGCGATCGATTGTCGATCGGCCCGGAAAGGAACACCCCCATGTCAGACCCGGTCGTGCCGCCCGCCGGCGCGCAGAGCTTCCCGCCGCCGAACGCCGGTGGCCCGGCGCAGCCGGTCGCCTACCCGGCGCCGAACGCCGGTGGGGAGTATCCGCAGCCGAACGCCGGCGCCCCCGGCTACCCGGCGCCCGGTACCCCCGGATACCCGCCGCCCGGCTCGCCCGGCCTGAACCCGCCCGGCGCGGTCCCGCCCGCGCCCGAGGAGAAGTCCAAGGGCAAGGTTCTCAAGATCGTCGGCGGTGTCGTCGTCGCGATCGTGGTCATCGCGCTGAAGCTCGGTGCGGTCGCGGGCGTCCGCGCCCTGTTCCACGAGGACCCGACCGGCGACGCCAAGGTCGGCGACTGCGTCACGGTCGGCGACGACCTGAACGAGACCTCCGCCGAGGTGGACGCGAAGCAGGTCGACTGCGCCTCCGCGGACGCCCAGTTCGTCATCCTCAGCCGGATCGAGGGCGACACCAACGTGGACGGCACCGGCTGCGACGCCACCTTCGAGACCGGTCTCAAGGAGGGCGAGGAGGGCGCGATCGTCGCCAGCTACGAGGGCGACGGCTACCTGCTCTGCCTCAAGACCAAGGCCTGATCGCGGTAGCACCACCCGTGTGTGCGGGGCGCCTCCCGGGGCGCCCCGACCCGGTTGCGGGGCACGTGACCCGGGATGCTCTTCTGGACGTGTGCTTCCGTCCAGCGACTCACCGCGTACCCCGGAGACGGTTGTCGCACAGGCGGCCGGGTCCGCCTCACTGAGCGTGCTGGACGCCCGGATCGCGGATTGTTTCGCCTGTCCGAGACTGGTCACCTGGCGCACCGAGGTGGCCGCCATCAAGCGCGCGTCCTTCCGTGACCAGGATTACTGGGGACGGCCGGTGCCCGGGTTCGGTGCGCCGGACGCGGAGATCGCGATCCTCGGCCTCGCGCCCGCCGCGCACGGCGGCAACCGGACCGGACGGATCTTCACCGGCGACCGCTCCGGTGACGTGCTCTTCGCGGCGCTGCACCGCGCCGGCCTCGCCAATCAGCCGACCAGCGTCGCCGCCGACGACGGCCTCACGCTGCGGCACACCCGGATCTTCGCGGCGGTGCGATGCGCGCCGCCGGAGAACAAGCCCACGCCCGCCGAGCGCGACACCTGCGCTCCGTGGTTCCAGCGCGAGCTCGAACTGATCAAGCCCACCCTGCGCGTCGTGGTCACGCTGGGTGCCTTCGCCTGGGCCGCGTGGTGGCCGGCACTGACTGTCGCGTACGGCCTGCGCCCGCCGGTCCCGCGCCCGAGGTTCGGACATGGTGCCGAGGTTCACCTCGAGGGTGCGCCCCCGCTCCTCGGGTGCTTTCATGTCAGCCAGCAGAACACGTTCACCGGCAGGCTCACCCCCGACATGCTGGACGACGTGTTCGGCCGTGCGAAGGCTCTGGCGGGCCTGGCATGATGCGTGTTCTGCACGATTTCCCTCGAGTTTTGGATCTGAGCCCGCCCGGATGGATCTGAGCACCTATCGCCGTTGGTGGCCCCTGGCCGCCGTCTTCGTGCTACTCCTGGTCACCTCGCTGGCCGCCACCCGTTCCTCGCCCCAGCTGGATCGGATCACGCCCGAGGAGACGCTGCCGACCACCCAGGCACCACTGCTGCCGCCCACCGAGCACCCGTCCGCCGCCGCCACCTCGGCGCCCGCGGTCGAGGCCGCCGAGGGCCTGCCCGGCTGGGTGGGCACCGCAGCCCTGGTGGTGCTCGCGATCGTGGTGCTGGTCATGGTGGTCGTGCTCTCGACGGCGCTGTTCCGGGACGCGTCCCGCCGCCGGGGCCGCCGGGGTGGCAAACACGGTCCGCGCCGGGCCCGTACGGCCGAGGACCTGGTCGCCGCGCTCGACGCCGGTCTGGAGGAACTGTCCGACACCGACCGTGACCCGCGCCGCGCCGTGATCGCCTGCTGGGTCCGGCTGGAGGAGGCCGCGGCCGCCGCCGGCACGCCCCGGCACCCCGGGGACAGCCCCACCGACCTGGTCGGCCGGCTGCTCGCCGAGCACCAGGTGGACGCGGCCGTGCTCGCCGGGTTGCTGGAGGTCTACCGCGAGGCCCGCTACGCCACGCACACCGTGGACGATCAGATGCGGTACCAGGCCCGTACGGCGCTGGAGCGGGTCCGCGCCGACCTCGGCGCGGAAGCGGGGGTCCCGGCATGAGTGACGGTGGTCTCGAGAATCTCTTCGGGATGACCGAGGAGCCGGAGCAGGCGCCGGCCGAGCGCACCCGCAAGCGGCGTCACCCGGCCGTCCGGCTGCTCGGCGAGGCGGTGCTGATCACGCTCGCCACCGTGGTCGTGGTCGCCGCGCTGCGGGCCGGCGGGATCCACATCTCGCTGCTGCTGATCGTGGCCACCCTGGGCGGCCTGCGGCTGGTCACCATCGGGGCGTGGGCGGTCCGCCCGCCGGCGCAACCGAAGGGCCGGGCGCGCTCCGGATCGGCCGCGAACGCCGTCGACGACGTGCTCCGGGCCTCGGTGCGCCGCTGGGAGCGCAACCTGAACCAGGCGCAGTCCGACCCGGACGTCCATGCGCGTAGCCTTCTGCCGGTGCTCGCGGAGATGGCGGACGAGCGACTGCGTCTCCGGTACGGCATCACCCGGGCGAGTGACCCGAGCCGGGCCCGGGAACTGCTCGGTGAGCACACGTGGGCGGTCCTCGCCGATACGGGGCGGCGGGCGCCGAAGGCACGGGATCTTGAGACGTACGTTGAAGCTCTGGAACGACTGTGAGAAAGGTGCGACGGTGACGCAGGCTCTTCCCCCGTACGAGGTCGGGCGGCTGGCCGGAGCGGTACTCGACGCCGTCGGCACGGTGGTGGTCGGCAAGCGCGACTCGCTCGAACTGGTGCTGGCCGGCATCCTCGCCGGCGGGCACGTGCTCCTGGAGGACCTGCCCGGTCTCGGCAAGACGCTGACCGCCCGGTCGTTCGCCCAGGCGCTGGGCCTGGACTTCCGGCGGCTGCAGTTCACTCCCGACCTGCTGCCCGCCGACGTCACCGGCTCCTTCCTGTACGACCAGCGCAAGGGCGACTTCGCGTTCCGGGCCGGCCCGGTCTTCACCAACATGCTGCTGGCCGACGAGATCAACCGGACGCCGCCGAAGACCCAGTCCGCACTGCTCGAGGCGATGCAGGAGAAGCAGGTCTCGGTGGAGGGCGTGACGTACCGCCTGGACCCGCCGTTCCACGTGCTCGCCACCGCCAACCCGATCGAGTACGAGGGGACGTACCCGCTCCCCGAGGCGCAGCTGGACCGCTTCCTGCTCCGGGTCTCGTTCGGATACCCGACGGCCGAGGAGGAGTGGGAGGTGATGCGGCGCCGGATGTCGCGGCGTCAGGAGGAGTCCCAGCTCAACCCGGTGGTGAACGCGCAGACCCTGCAGGCCATGCAGGGTGCTCTGGAGTCGGTGACGGTCGAGGACTCGATCGGGCGGTACATCGTCTCGCTCGCCGCGGCCACCCGGGAGCACAGCGCGGTCCTGGTCGGCTCCTCGCCGCGCGGTTCGCTGGCCCTGCTGCTGCTCGCCCGGGCCCGCGCCGCGATGTCCGGCCGTGACTACGTGGTGCCGGAGGACGTGAAGGACGTGGCGATCCCGGCGCTGGCCCACCGGATCACGCTGCGCCCGGAGATGTGGCTGCGCCAGGTGAACCCCTCCTTCGTCGTGCAGGAGGTGCTCAACGCGGTGCCGGCACCGGCGAGCGGGGCGCTGCCCACCTACGCGCGGCACGACTGAGAGCCGACCATGACCGAGAGCCGAGCATGACCGAGACCTGGGCACCCACTCGGGCGCTGAGCAGGTCGGTGCTGCTCACCGGCCTGCTGATGCTGCTCGGGGTGATCCTCGGCCGGGTCGACCTGGTGCTGCTCGCGGCGCCGTTCGCGATCGGCGCGGCCTGGCACCTGAGCCGCCGCCCGCGCGCGATGCCCGAGGTGGCCATCACCGCCGACGAGTCCCATCTGGTCGAGGGCGGCGAGGTCGCCGCGGGCCTCACCGTCTCCAACACCGACCTCATCCCGTACGACCTGGTGGTGGTCCGGACGCGTACCTCCCGCTGGCTGAGGCTGGAGCACGCGGACCGGCCGTTCGCGCTCACCGTCCCGTCGGACGGCTGGGCCGCGATCGACCTGCCCGGCGAGGCGCTGCGCTGGGGCCGACAGGACGTCGGACCGGCCGCCGCGCGCGCCGCCGCCTGCGGAGGGCTGCTCGCCTGCCGCCCGGTGGTCACCCCGGCGCGCGGCGTGCGGGTCTACCCGACCACCGAGCCGTTCCGGGCGACCGAGGCGATGCCCGCCGCGGCCGGTCTGGTCGGCGCGCACCGCTCCCGGCGTCTCGGCGAGGGCGGCGAGCTGGCCGGCGTACGGCAGTTCGCCCCGGGTGACCGGTTGCGCCGCATCGACTGGCGGGTCTCGCTGCGTACCCGTGACCTGCACGTGGCCTCCACCCTCTCGGACCGGGACGCCGAGGTGCTGCTCCTACTCGACGTGCTCGGCGAGGTCGGTCTCTCCGGCGGTGTCCGGGGCGGCTCGTCGGTGCTGGACACCACGGTCCGCGCCGCCGCGGCCGTGGCCGAGCACTACCTGCACCGCGGCGACCGGGTCTCGCTGCTGGAGTACGGCGCGACCGCTCGCCGGCTGCGTGCCGCCTCCGGCCGGCGCCAGTACCTGACCGTTCTCGAATGGCTGCTCGACGTGCACGCCGACCCGGTCGACGAGCGGTACGAGCCGGCCCTCGGCGCCCACCACATCTCCACGTCCGCGCTGGTCGTGGTCCTCACCCCGCTGCTCGACCCGCGCGCTGCCGACATGCTGGCCCAGCTCACCCAGGCCGGCCGGTACGTGGTCGCGGTCGACACGCTGCCGCCGGACGAGGCACCGCCGGTCCGCAACCAGTGGACCCCGCTGGCCACCCGGCTCTGGCGCATCGAGCGGGAGAACGTGCTCGGCCGACTGCGTGAGCACGGCGTACCGGTGGTGGCCTGGGCCGGCGCCGGCAGCCTCGACCAGGTTCTGCGTGACGTGGCCCGGATGGCCGCCGCACCGAGGGGGCGCTGACTGTGCTTGCCGCGATCGTCCGGCGTCTCCGGGGTGCGCGTACCGTCCTGCGCCGTTTCACGCTGATCCCGCTCATCGTCCGCTTCGGGATCGGCGTCTGCGGGCTGCTCGCGATGGCGGTGGCCTGGCCGGCCTCCCTGCTCTCCAGCGAGTACGTGGTACCCCTGGTGGTCGTCGCGCTCTGGCCGGCCTTCGCGCCGCGCGGGCGCAGCGCCACGGTCGCCGCGCTGATCACGGTCGGCGGCTGGATCGTCGACACCGCCGGGTACGACTCCCGGATCGCCCTGTGGCGGGTGATCGCCCTCGCCGCGGCGCTCTACGTCGGGCACACCCTGACGGCCCTCGCCGCGGTCCTGCCGTACGACGCGGTGGTGAATCTGGACGTGCCGGGCCTCTGGTTGGGAAGGTCCCTTCTTGTGGTGTTGGTCTCGGCCGTGCTCATCGTCCTCGCCCTCGGACTCACCGCCGACCTGGTGGGAGACGCATTTCAAGTGGCGACATTGATGGGATTGGTCGCTGCGACGGCTGTGACACTTCTCCTAGCACGTCTGGCCAGGCGAGGCTGAAATTACTGCGACTTCTGTGGCTTACGACACTTGACTTTCCACGTTGCGATGGTCACAGAACAACGCATGAAATGGCTCACGCGCGCGACAATAGAGCCGTGAATCCGCCGCGCATAGTCGTCGTAGGAGCAGGTCACGTCGGGCTTTACACCGCCCTCCGCCTGTCCAAGAAGCTGAACCGGAACCACGCCGAGGTCGTCGTCATCGACCCCGTTCCGCACATGACCTACCAGCCCTTCCTCCCTGAGGCAGCCGCCGGTAGCATCTCGCCGCGCCACGCCGTTGTGCCGCTGCGTCGTGAGTTGAAGAAGTGCCGCATCGTCTCCGGTGAGGTCACCAAGGTCGAGCACGCCCGCAAGACCGTGACCATTCAGCCCATCGACGGTCCTGCCTACGAGATGGCGTACGACCACATCATCGTGGCGCCCGGCTCGGTGTCGCGGACCCTGCCCATCCCGGGTCTGAGCGAGATCGGCATCGGCCTCAAGACCATCGGCGAGGCCATCTACCTGCGTAACCACATCCTGGACCGCCTCGACGTCGCGGCCGTCACCCCCGACCCCGAGGTCCGCAAGGCCTCCCTGAACTTCGTCTTCGTCGGCGGTGGGTTCGCCGGCATCGAGGCGCTCGCCGAGATGCAGGACGTGGTCGCCGACGCGCTGAAGTACTACCCGGAGCTGGACCCCAAGGAGGTCCACTTCGTGCTGGTCGAGGCGACCAACCGGATCCTCCCCGAGGTCGGCCCCGAGATGGGCGCGTACGCTGCCCGCCAGCTCGCCGCCCGCGGCATCGACCTGCGGCTCGAGGTCTTCCTCAAGTCCTGCGTCGACGGCCAGATCGAGCTCTCCGACGGTGACTCGTTCCGCGCCGAGACCCTGGTCTGGACGGCCGGCGTCAAGCCGTCGCCGATGCTGGAGCAGACCGACCTGCCGCGCGGCCCGCGCGGGCACGTCAACTGCCTGCCCACCCTGCAGGTCGCCACGCTGGAGGGCGAGGTGCTCGAGGGCGCCTGGGCCGCCGGCGACTGCGCGCAGGTGCCCGACCTGACCAACCCGGGTGGCTGGTGCTCGCCGAGCGCCCAGCACGCGGTGCGCCAGGCCAAGGTGCTCGCCGACAACATCCGCCAGGTCGTCCTCGGCGGCGCCCCGGTGGAGTACCGCCACAAGCACGTCGGCGGCGTCGCGGGCCTCGGCATCAACAAGGGCGTCGCGCACGTGTACGGCATCAAGGTCAAGGGCTACCCCGCGTGGCTCATGCACCGCTTCTACCACGTGAGCCGCATCCCCTCCTTCAACCGCAAGGTCCGGGTGCTCGCCGACTGGGTTCTGGCTTTCGTGCTCAAGCGGGAGACCGTGGCGCTGGGCCAGCTGCACCACCCGCGCGAGGAGTTCCTCGAGGTCACCCCGCCGGTGGCGCCGAAGGTCGAGGAGAAGAAGGCCGACGAGAAGGTCGCCAGCGGATCCCGCTGACGGCAAGGCCGTTCCCCACCATCCGGGCGGCACCAGCTACGGTGTTCGCAGGACTGCCCGGGTGGTGGAATGGCAGACACGGCCGCCTTAAAAGCGGCTGCCTCACAAGGCGTGCGGGTTCGAGACCCGCCCCGGGCACGGATAACGAAGCGGTCGCGGCATTATGTCGCGGCCGCTTATTGTTTGGGCGTTTTGTCCCACGTCGCGGCTACCATCGGCCCCCCATCCGCACCCATGACACCTGTCATTTTCAGACTGCTCACAGCTTCGGGGAGCGCCGGTTCATGCGCGGAGCGCTTACCCTTGAACCACAGGCATGGTGCCGGAACCTCAAGGGAGGCTGGACACAGTGAAATCATCGAACCCGGTGCTCTCGCGCCTCGGCCAGGCGGCCGAGCGGGAGCGCTCGTCCGGGTACGGGTCCTACGGGCCGGCCGGCGCGGGTTACGGTCAGCCGGGCTACGGGCAGCCGTACCCGACCGCGACGGATTACCCCGCCGCCCCGCCTGCCGTGCGGCCGATGACCATCGACGACGTCGTCGTCAAGACCGTGACCCTCCTCGGCATCACCGGCATCTCGGCGATCGCCGCGTGGAACCTGATCCCGGTCGAGATGACCGGCGTCGCGTGGATCGGCGCCGCGATGGGCGGCCTGGTGCTCGGCCTGATCATCTCGTTCATGCGCATCGCCAACCCCGCGCTCGTCATCGCGTACGCGATCGTCGAGGGTGTCTTCGTCGGCATGGTGAGCAAGGCCTACCAGGACATCTTCGGCTACCAGGGCATCGTCCTGCAGGCGGTGGTCGCCACCTTCGGCGTCTTCTTCCTGATGGCGGCGCTCTACCGCGCCCGGGTCATCCGCGCGACACCGAAGTTCACCCGCGGCCTGATCGCCGTCATGGGTGGCCTCTTCATGGTCATGCTGATCAACTTCGTGCTCTCGATGTTCGGCGTCAGCACCGGACTGCGCGACAACGGCCCGCTGGGCTACATCTTCAGCCTGGTCTGCATCGTGGTCGCGGCGCTCAGCTTCATCCTCGACTTCAACCAGATCGAGGAGGGCGTCCGGATGGGCCTCCCTCAGCGCTACTCCTGGACGGCCGCCTTCGGCATCCTGGTCGGCCTGATCTGGCTCTACCTGGAGATCCTGCGCCTGCTGAGTTTCCTGCAAAGCGGCGGCGACGACTGACCTGCGGCCAGCCCCGCCACTCCCCACAACGCCCGGCCCGTCTCCCCACGGACCGGGCGTTGTCCCGTTCCTCCACCCGCCCGTCCCTGCCGCCCGCCGCCCGCACCGGCCGCGCCGCTTGCCGCCGCTGCCCGCCGCCTGCCGCAGCCCGCCGCCCGCCGCCGCTCGGGCCGGGTCGGTAGGCTCGCCGGGTGACCGACTTCGTGACCGCCGTCGAGCGGCTGCTGGGCCAGATCGGCCACTGGGAGGAGCGGCGCTGGCAGGGCGCCGCGACCGGTGCCGCGCCCGCCACCGGTGGGTCGCGTGCCGATCTCGTGCGCGGCCTGGTACAGCGGCTCGCCGACCTGGGCGCCGCGGCCGAGCGGCGCGCGCCACGTCCGGTCCCGCGCATCCACGACCTGGTGCTGCCGGACCAGCTGCGCGTGATCGCCGACGACCTCACCGCGGCGAACCCGTCCGGCGACGTCCTCCGCGCCGCGACCGCGGCGGTCGACGAGGTCCGCGCCGCCCTCTGACCCGCGCCGCCTTCCTCGCCGGCCGCGCCGCCTTCCTCGCCGGCCGCGCCGCCTTCTTCGCGGCCGCGCCGCCTTCCTCGCTCGCGGCCGCGCCGCCCTCTAACCCGCGGTCAGTGACAGGTTGAGCAGGTCCAGGCCGGTGACGTGCCGGAAGCCCAGCGAGGCGTAGAGAGCCTGGGCCGCGGTGTTCTCCGGCTCGGTCTGGAGCGAGACACGCAGCGCCCCGGCGGTCCGGGCCTCGGCGATCACGTGGTCCAGCAGCAGGCGGGCGACGCCGCCACGGCGCTGCTCCGGCGCGACGAACAGATCGCGGATCATGCAGACGGTCCCCAGCCGCAGCGAGGCCGGCTGCGCCACTCTGGTGATCAACCCGGCGGCCCGGCCGTCCTCCCGCACCGCGACGGTCATCGCCATCCGGCCGCTGCTCAGCTGCGCGGTGAGCCAGTGCCGGGTGCGCTCCGGCTGCGCGGTCTCGCCGTAGTGCACCCGGTACTCGTCGAAGAGCGCCGCCGCCGGCCCGAACGAGGCGTCCCCGCTGATCACGTCCGCAATCGAGATCGTCATTGTTCGATCATTCAACGCGGCGGGCCCGGCGCGTGAGAGCGGCCGGGCCCGGGCGTACCCAAGAAGGAATCAGCTGAGGCGCTCGATGACGAGGGCCATGCCCTGGCCGCCGCCGACGCACATGGTCTCCAGGCCGATGGACTTGTCGTGCCAGGAGAGGGAGTTGAGCAGGGTGCCGGTGATACGCGCGCCGGTCATGCCGAACGGGTGGCCGACCGCGATCGCGCCGCCGTTCACGTTGAGCTTGTCCAGCGGGATGCCGAGGTCCTTGTAGGAGGGGATGACCTGGGCGGCGAACGCCTCGTTGATCTCGAACAGGTCGACGTCCGAGACGGACATCCCGGCGCGCTGCAGGGCCTGCTTGGACGCCTCGACCGGGCCGAGGCCCATGATCTCGGGGGAGAGCGCGGTGACGCCGGTGGAGACGATCCGGGCGAGCGGGGTGACGCCGAGCTCGCGGGCCTTGGTGTCGCTCATGATGACCACCGCGGCCGCGCCGTCGTTCAGCGGGCAGCAGTTGCCGGCGGTGACCCGGCCGTCGGGGCGGAACACCGGCTTGAGCTGCGAGGTCGCCTCGATGGTGACGCCGGGGCGGGGGCCGTCGTCCTTGGACACGACCGTACCGTCGGGGAGGGTGACCGGGGTGATCTCGCGCTCCCAGAAGCCGTCGGCGATCGCCTTCTCGGCCAGGTTCTGCGAGCGTACGCCGAACTCGTCCATCTCCTCGCGGGAGACGTTCTTGATCTGGGCGAGGTTCTCGGCGGTGTAGCCCATGCCGATGTAGATGTCCGGGAGCAGCCCGTCCTCGCGCGGGTCGTGCCACACGCTGCCGCTCTCCGCGCTGGTCCGGGTGCGGGCCTGGGCCTCGGCGAACTCCGGGTTCTCCCAGCCGCCGCCGAGCAGCGCGGCGGCCGCGGAGGGCAGGCCGTCGGAGCTGCCGCGGGCGAAGCGGGAGACGGTCTCGACACCGGCGGAGACGAAGATGTCGCCCTCGCCGGCCTTGATCGCGTGGAACGCCATCCGGGTGGTCTGCAGCGAGGAGGAGCAGTACCGGGTGATGGTCGCGCCGGGCAGGCCGTCCAGGCCGAGCTTGGTGGCGACCACGCGGGCCATGTTGAAGCCCTGCTCGCCGCCGGGCAGACCGCAGCCGAGGTAGAGGTCCTCGATCAGCGTGCGGTCGAGCTGGGGCACCTTGTTCAGTGCGGCGTCGACGATGGTGGCGGTGAGGTCGTCGGGGCGCAGGTCCTTCAGTGAGCCCTTGTGGGCGCGGCCGATCGGGGAGCGGGCGGTGGCGACGATGACAGCTTCCGGCATGCGCTCAGTTTACTCGCGGGTAACATGGTCGGAAGGGTGAATTTGTCACACGCCGGTCACCGAGCGTGCCGAAGTGCCGTCATACCCCGCTCATCGCGGCCCTGAGCACCGCCGGGTAGAGCGCGTGCGCCCAGACGCGGTACCCGTCCGCGGATGGGTGGAAGCCGTCGTAGCAGAGTGTCCCGGCGTCGGCCCGGAACACCGCACCGGTCTCCGCGGCCAGGTCGACCACGATCCCACCGGCCTCGCGGACCGCCGCGGCCTGAGCCTTCGCCGTACGCCGTCCGAGCGCCCCGGCGATCTGCCGCAGCGGCGGCGCCATCGACCGCAGCGCACCGAGGTCGGGGCAGGTGCCCACCACGACCCGTACCCCGGCGGAACGCAGGCGGCGGACGGCCTGGCCCAGATGACCCGCCGCCTCCTCGGGCGCGCGCAGCGGCCCGGTGTCGTGCGACCCGATCAGCACCACCGCGACGTCCGGACGGTCGCCGAGCAGCGCCCGGGCCACCTGGGTCGCGAGATCGCTGGACCGGGAGCCGGCCACCCCGACGCTGGAGAGCAGCACGTGCCGCGGACCGGACTCCGGGGTGCCCTCGGCGACCAGGCGGGCCAGCTGGCCGCCGACCGTGTCGGAGAGCCACTCCACGCCCACCCCGACCGCGGCCGAGTCGCCGAGCAGCACCAGGCGCAGCGGCGGCGCGGTGAGCGGGCCCATCGAGGTGCGCAGCGCGAGACCCATGGTCGGCTTCGCATACCGGCGGGCCTTGGCGGCGAGCGCCTCGCCGGCCAGCAGGGCGACCCCGCCCAGCGCTCCGGCGAGCAGGCCCGTGGCCGCAGCCTTGGTCATTCGTACCGGCAGACCCGCCATGTCCCGCCTCCCTGCTCCAGCGACTCGATGATCCTTCTTCGTCCTACCCTACGGCGCGAACGGCACTCGTCGCGCCGGCCGGCTTCCCGAACCAGTGCCGGGACTCCCCGAACCAGGGATGCCGCCGCAGCCGCGCCCACCGGTGGCCGGTGGTCACCGGGCTGACCTCGGTGCCCGGTGCGCGGACCGCCTCGGAGGCGGCCTCGGGCAGGGTGAGCACGTCCTCGGCGGCGGGCGCGACCGGCCGGTGGTCCTCGCCGAGCGCGGCCATCACGGTCGGCATCATCACGGCCGCCGCCCGGGCGTAGCCCTCCGCCGACGGGTGGAACCGGTCCGAGCTGTACATGCGCACCGGGTCGGCCTCGAACATCGGGCCGAGCAGGTTGCCGATCGAGACCGTACGCCCGCCGGCCCGGACCACCGCGACGGTCTGCGCGGCCGCGAGCTGGCGGCTCCAGCGCCGGGCCAGCCAGCGCAGCGGGGGCTTGATCGGCTGGATCGCGCCCAGGTCGGGGCAGGTGCCGACGACCACCTTGCAGTCGGCCTCGCGGAGCCGGGTGACGGCGTCGGCGAGGTGGCGGACGGCGGCCGCCCGCGCCGAGACGTGCGTGACGTCGTTACCGCCGATCAGGATGATCGCCAGGTCCGGCGCGTACTCCAGTGCCGCGTCCACCTGCCACGGCAGGCCGGAGGAGATCGAGCCCACCACGGCCAGCCGGTGCAGCCGTACCGGACGGCGCAGGCGGCGGGAGATCCCGGTGGCGAAGAGCGCGCCGGGCGTCTCCCGTGGGCGGTGTACGCCGTACCCGGCCGCCGACGAGTCACCGAGGACGACCAGGGTGATCGGCTGCCCGGGGAACTTGGCGCCGTACACGCCGTCGCCGCGGGGCGGGGGTGCCTCGGCCATCGGGATGATCCGCCGGGCGTCCGCGGCCTGCCGCATCAGGAGGCCCGCGGAGAGTGCGGTGACACCGGCCAGCGCGCCGGTCACCTGGCCGGCGACGCGCCCGGCCTGCTTGATGCGCCGCCAGTCCGCGGCATTGAGGTCGTTCACAGTCTCCCCCGTTGTAGCTCGAAGGGAACCTTCCGGCGTGCCCTCTGATCGGCGGGTGTCGCCGGGATTCGAGGCTAACTCGCGACCGCGAGAGGCAATCATGGCGGACCCAGGTCATGCTGGAGTTGCGGAAAGGGGAACAAACATGGCTAGAACTCTGAAACGTGCGGCGGCGTTCACCGCCCTCGGTCGTGCGCTGATGTCCGGTAGCAAGGGCGGCCCGACGCTGGGCAAGCGTGTCGGGGCGATCCCGCGGATGATGAAGGCGACCGCCAAGGGCCACTACGACGGCGGGATGCGGCTGGCCCTGATGGCGGCCGGTGCCGCGTACGTGATCTCGCCGATCGACGCCGTACCGGAGGCCTTCCTCTGGGTCTTCGGTCTCGTCGACGACGCGGTCGCGGTGACCTGGCTCGCGGGCGCCGTGCTCAGCGAGACCGAGCGCTTCCTGGAGTGGGAACGGGAGATCGGCCGCGTGGTCGTAAAGTAAAGCGTGCGCTATTACGACAATGTAGTCGAGATGATCGGCAACACCCCGCTGGTCCGATTGAACAGCGTGACCGACGGCATCAGTGCCACCGTGCTGGCCAAGGTCGAGTACCTGAACCCCGGTGGCTCGGTCAAGGACCGGATCGCGCTGCGGATGGTGGAGGACGCCGAGAAGGCGGGCCTCCTCAAGCCGGGTGGCACGATCGTCGAGCCGACCAGCGGCAACACCGGTGTCGGCCTGGCCCTGGTGGCCCAGCGACGCGGGTACAACTGCGTCTTCGTCTGCCCCGACAAGGTCAGCGAGGACAAGCAGAACGTCCTGCGGGCGTACGGCGCGGAGGTGGTGGTCTGCCCGACCGCCGTCGCGCCGGAGGACCCGCGTTCCTACTACAACGTCTCCAACCGGCTCGCCACCGAGATCCCCGGGGCGTGGAAGCCGGACCAGTACAGCAACCCGGCCAACCCCCGGTCGCACTACGAGGACACCGGCCCCGAGCTCTGGCGGCAGACCGAGGGGAAGATCACCCACTTCGTCGCGGGCGTCGGCACCGGCGGCACGATCACCGGTGTCGGGCGGTACCTCAAGGAGCAGGCGAACGTCCGGGTGATCGGTGCCGACCCGGAGGGCTCGGTCTACTCCGGCGGCACCGGGCGGCCCTACCTGGTCGAGGGCGTCGGCGAGGACTTCTGGCCGACGGCGTACGACCGGGAGATCACCGACGAGGTGATCGAGGTCAGCGACTCCGACTCGTTCGAGATGACCCGGCGCCTGGCCCGCGAGGAGGGCCTGCTGGTCGGCGGCTCCTGCGGGATGGCCGTGGTCGCGGCGCTCGAGGTGGCCCGGAAGGCCGGCCCGGACGACGTGATCGTGGTGCTGCTGCCGGACGGCGGCCGCGGCTACCTTTCCAAGATCTTCAACGACAAGTGGATGGCCCGGTACGGCTTCCTCCGTTCCCAGGAGGGCACCCCGACGGTGGCGGACGCCCTGGCCGGCAAGGGCCCGGCGATCCCGCCGCTGGTGCACGTCCACCCCACCGAGACGGTCCGCGACGCCATCGACTACATGCGGGAGTACGCGGTCAGCCAGCTGCCCGTCCTCAAGGCGGAGCCGCCCGTGGTGACCGGCGAGGTGGCCGGCTCGATCTCGGAGAAGGCGCTGCTCGACGCGCTCTTCACCGGGCAGGCCCACCTGGCCGACACCATCGAGCGCCACATGGGCGAGTCGCTGCCGATGATCGGTGGCGGCGAGCCGGTCGCCGAGGCGGTGGCCCTGCTGGAGAAGGCCGACGCCGCCCTGGTCCTGATCGACGGCAAGCCGGCCGGCGTCCTCACCCGGCAGGACCTGCTGGCCCACCTGTCCTGAGTGGATTCGTCCCCGGGGGCGCGCCGATCGCATCGATCGGCGCGCCCTTTCCATATCGCTGGTTACTGATAGTCGCCGCAATCGCACAGACAGTCCGACCGGCCGATGGTCGGATGCTGTTGTATGTGTCGTGACGGAGCTGAACTTCTCCCGGACGGAGGGGTACGGAATGGTCGACCTCGACCAGGCACCACCCGCCGACATCGTGGACCGTCTGCTGTGGCGGGACGCCCAACAGATGCTCGGCCGCCACACGGCGGGCGGCGCGGACGACAAGTGTGTCTGGTGTGGATGGCGCTGGCCGTGTTCCGCCCGCCGCCTCGCCGAACGAGCCGACGCCGTCTCGCGCCGTCCGTGGCGTGAGGCGTGGACGTTGCGCCACGACCTCAACAGCATGCCGGTCTCGATGACCGACCGGGGTCGTACCGACGTCAACCACAACCACCGGAGGTACCACGACTGATCCACCGACTCGGACGTCGCCGACGAGCTTGACCGTCCCCCGGCAAGCCACGGCTTCCCGGCCCGGCCCGACGTCTCCCGGCGGTGACGCCGGGACGCCCCGCCAGCGTTCCGGTATTCCCGCGCCCAAGCCCGCTAGCGATCGGAAACACGGTTCGGCACGCCTCCGCCGATCCGCGCCTCCGGCCAGGCGCACCCGATCGTCAGCGGGGCGGTTGGCGGGAGTGCGTGACCACAGGTTCCCCCGCATTCAATAGGTCGCGCACTCCCGCCCAACCAGCGTTCTTCTTTGTTCTGGTTCGGGCCAGATCAAAGGCTTCGGGCCAGATCAAAGGCTTCGGGCCAGATCAACGGCTTTTCCGGTACGCCTCAGAGCGGGTGGGCGTAGCGCAGTTGGGGAAGCGACCGCCCGTTGATGGGCCCGACGCGCGAGCCGCCGTCCGGAACCCAGCCGCCGTTCTCGTAGAACGTCCGCGCCACCACGTTGTCCTCCAGCACCCAGAGCACCGCCCGGTCGCCACCGGCCTCCGCCAGCCCGGCGAGCGCGTCGATCATCAACGTCCGCCCGACCCCGGTCCCGACCCGCTCCGGCGCCACGTGGATCGCGTAGAGCTCGACCGCGCCCTCCGTCTCGCTCGGCCCGACGTAGGTGAAGCCGACCAACTCCCCGTCGTCCTCGGCGAGCGTCATCCGGTGCGTCTCCCGCTCCCATCGGAACCGCTCGGCCCACCACTCGCCGAGCGCCTCGTGCCCGCGAGAGGTGAAGGCGTCGGCCGGAAGCAGATGCGCGTACGCCGCCGCCCGCGACCGATGGTGGAGTACGCCGACGTCGTTCTGATCCGCTTCGCTCGCCAACCGCAGCCGCACGTTCATTCTCCGACAGTAGCCGCGCCCTCGCTTCGTCCACAGGCGCAGCCCGTCCACAGGCCACCCGCAAAGATCCACAATCCTGGCCATACTGCTCAGCGGGAGGTGGTTCCCCCTTGGAAGGGTGGGCCTGGGTGTTCGGGCCTGGCCGTTCGGGCCTGGCCGTTCGGGCCTGGCCGTTCGGGCCTGGCCGTTCGGGCCTGGCCGTTCGGGCCACTATGGTCAGCGGCGCGTGGGCACCGGCACCCGCTGCAGGTCCTCGGCGACCACGATCGAGCCGTCGAACTCCGTGCGGGCCTCCTCCAGGAACCGCCCCGCGTCCGGATACCGCTGCGAGAAGTGCGTCAACACGAGCAGCCGCACCCCGCACTGCCGGGCCACCGCGCCCGCCTGGCCGGCCGTCAGATGCCCCACCTGGGCCGCCATCTCGGCGTCCTCGGCGAGGAACGTCGACTCGATCACCAGCATGTCCACGCCGCCGGCCAGGGCGAACACGTTGTCGCAGAGCCCGGTGTCCATCACGAACGCCATGCTCTGCCCGCGCCGGACCTCGCTGACCTGCTCGATCGTCACGTCGCCGAGCCGTCCGGCGCGCTGCAGCTCGCCGACCGCCGGCCCGCTGACGCCGTGCTCGGCCAGCAGCGCCGGGATCATGCGACGCGCGTCCGGCTCCACCAGGCGATACCCGTACGTCTCGATGGAATGCCGGAGCGGCAGAGCGGTGAGCCGCCCCGCGGAGGTCTCCACGCCGAAGCCCGCGCCGACCGGCGACGGCACGATCTCGGCGTTGTCCCAGTAGCTGGTGGCGTGCCGGAGCCGGTCGTAGTACTCCTGGCCGCCCGCGGGGTAGTGGACCGCGACCGGGTGCGGCACCCTGTCGAGCGAGATGCGCTGCAGGATGCCGGGGAGGCCGAGGCTGTGGTCGCCGTGGAAGTGGGTGATGCAGATCCGCCGGATCGGGGTGACCGGCTGCCCGGCGAGCAGCAGCTGGCGCTGGGTGCCCTCGCCCGGGTCGAAGAGGATCACCTCGTCGTCCCAGCGCAGCAGGTAACCGTTGTGGTTGCGGTGCCGGGTCGGCACCTGGCTGGCCGTACCGAGTACGACGAGCTCGCGCATGAGATTCCCCCGGACATGAAGCGACCCCCGGGGACTTCCACGCTCGCGAACGAGCGTGGTCCGGTCGGACTAGGCCGGATCCCCGGGGGTCGGGTGGCTGTCTGGTACTCGCCGGCCGTTGCCACACGGTCTCGACGCTTAATACGAAGCTGTCAAGGACAGCGGCTAGCGGACAGCCACCTCACGAGTCCCGTTGCTATACAACTTCGGACCACCTCCCTTCACGTGTACGGCCACGTTAGCCAGCCGCGGGCGGCCCCGCCAACGATTTAAAATCACTAGAGGCGGGGGAATACCCGAGGACCGTTATCGGTCGACTCGACCACCAGCGAGGCCGGCCCGACGATCAGCGGATCGGGGGTGCCGAGCACCTCGGGGTCCTTGCCGGTGTAGTCGAAGCGGTGCAGCACGTGCCGCATCGCCTCCAGCCGGGCCCGCTTCTTGTCGTTGCTCTTCACCACGGTCCAGGGCGCGTCGGCGGTGTCCGTGTAGAAGAACATCGCCTCCTTGGCCTCGGTGTAGTCGTCCCACTTGTCCAGGGACTCCAGGTCCATCGGGGAGAGCTTCCACTGGCGTACCGGATCGACCTGCCGGATCGCGAACCGGGTGTGCTGCTCGGCCTGGGTCACCGAGAACCAGAACTTGACCAGGTGGATGCCGGAGTTGACCAGCATCCGCTCCAGCTCCGGGGTCTGCCGGAGGAACTCCAGGTACTCCTTGCGGGTGCAGAAGCCCATCACCCGCTCCACGCCGGCCCTGTTGTACCAGGACCGGTCGAAGAGCACGATCTCGCCGGCCGAGGGCAGGTGCTTGATGTAGCGCTGGTAGTACCACTGGGTGCTCTCCCGCTGGTTCGGCTTCTCCAGCGCCACCACGGACGCGCCGCGCGGGTTCAGGTGCTCCATGAACCGCTTGATGGTGCCGCCCTTGCCGGCCGCGTCCCGCCCCTCGAAGAGGATGACCAGCCGCTCGCCGGTCTCCTTGCACCAGTTCTGCAGCTTCAGCAGTTCGATCTGGAGCAGCCGCTTGTGGTGGTCGTACTCGGCGCGGGACAGCCGTTCGTCGTACGGGTAGTCGTCCCGCCACGTGTCGACCGGGCTGCCGTCCGCCCGCAGCAGGCGAGGGTCGTCGTCCTCGTCGTCGACGACCCGGTATCCGTTCAGCTCCGCGATCGGCCCCGCGTACGGGTTGCCGACCGCGTCCTCGTAGATCCCGTTCTCATGGATCTCAGTGCTCATGCCCTCACCAGCCATCGACGGACCTTCTTGCGCCGCGATGCCCGCACCAGCGCGGGCACTTCGAGAAGAGTCTCCTTACCCACCTGCTCCTGGCGGCCGTAGAGAACCCCGAAATCGAAACTGTCCGAGCCGATTTCACGCAGTGTTTCCCTGGCGATCGCCGAGTCTTGATGCGCGCCGAGCCCGTCCTGCAATGCGGTCAGCGCCTTGACGAGCCGCTTGGCGGGCTTCCCGTGCGCCGGGGCGATCACCTCGACGGCGTACCGGGCCTGCTTGTAGGTCTTGCGGGCCTCGTGCAGGCGCTCGTCGACCCCGGAGGCGACGGCGGCGTCCAACCGGGCGTCCGCCTTCTTCAAGATCTTTCGGGTACGCCGTGCCGGGTCGGACGGCGCGTCGCCCGGGTCGTCGACGAGCTCGTCGATCCGGTCCAGCAGGTCGAGGTAGCGGTCCGCGTCGAGTGCCGCGCCGAGTTGCTCGCGGCCCTCGTGCACCCGCTGCTCCAGCGCGGCCCGGATCCGCTCGGCGACCTCGGGAAACTCCACGCCGGCGAGCAGCTTCCCGGTCAGTACCTGCGGGTCCCGGACGCCGCCGAGCATCCGGGCGAGCCAGCGTAGCTCCGGGTCCACCTCGGTCCGCGCCGTCTCCGGGAACCAGCGCCGGTACGTCTTCAGGGTGCTGCGCAGGCGCCGGACGGCGACCCGCATCCGGTGCACCGCGTCGGCCTCTCCGGCCCGGGCCGCCGGGTCGTATCCGACGATGGCGTCGCGCTGCTCACGGGCGTACGCGAAAACGGGGTTGACTCTGCCCTTGGGGCCACGCAGAGAATCGAGTCGCCGGGCGAGGGCCCGCGCGACCTTGGAGGGACCCGCGGCATGACTGGCACCGGCGGTGAGCAGCAGTCCCTCGACGCCGTCGAGGACCTCCTCGCCGCCGTCGACGAGCTCGACCTCGATCTCCTGCCACGCGCTCTCGTCGTCGCCGGCCTCGGCCCGCACCCGATCCTGCGCGACCAGGGCGAGCGTGCGGCCCTCCACGTCCAGGAGCGGCGTCTCCACCCGGTGCGTGACCAGGCGCGCGACGGGCCCCAGCGGATGCCGCCGGACGATCGGCCGGACCAGGCGCACCAACTCGTCCGGCACCTCCCGGTCGTGCTGTCCGGGCTGGCCGCCCTGATCGGGCTGGCCGCCCGGGTCGGGGATGCGGTGCTCGGTGCGCCCGGAGCCCTCGTCCGGCGTCTTCAGATGCCATCCGGCGTCGTTGCCACCGGAGCGCCGCCGTAATGTCCGGCGACTTTTCATCAACCGCAGATCATCGGTGTCGAAGTAGGTGGCGTCGAGATCATGTGTCTCGGCGCCGCCGGCCCGGGCGATCCCAGCCACGCCGGCCAGGTCCGGAAGCCGGAAGGTCTCGGGGACGTCGTATTTACGCTCGGTCTCGGTGGCGATCTCCACGGAATCCATGGTGCCCGTTCCGGCGCCTCTGACACAGGGATGTCCTTTACACAGTCTTGGTCACAGGGATGTCTCAGGTTGGCCTGGCATGGTGATGGGCCGCAGAGGTTAGGAGTAGTGCATGGAGAAGTCCGAGCGTCGCCCCGTCTCTCTCGCCGGCCTGCGTCTGATCGGTGCCGGAGCAGTCCTCGGCCTGGCCCTCGCCGCGCCGATCAGCCCCGCACAGGCCGCCCCGCCCCGCCCCGACTCCACACCGGTCGCGGAACACGACACCCCCAAACCCTGAGATCCCCTTCTCCGGTACGCCGTGGAGCGCCGGCCCGCCGTGCTCAGAGCGGGCGGCCACCGCGGCTGCGCAGGTAGAGCGCCCGCGCGAAGTTGGCGGTCGCCGCGCCGTAATACATCGACGCGAGACCCACGTGAAAGCTGTTGTTGGAGATCGCGTTCTTGGCGTTGACCGACGCCGACCAGCGGATCTCGGCATCCGACTTGCTGATGCCCTTCCGCAGGCACCGCAGCATGTTCATCTCCTTGCCGGTCCGGAACGTCTCCATCGCGGCCTCGGCCTCCCGCATCATGGCCCGCGCCTGCTCGAGCATCGACTCGGCGATCGCCCAGGATTCCCGCTCATCCTCATTCAAGAAAACCGGCCCCATCGACCCACCTCCCACTGACCCTCACTCCCCGAGTGTGGTCACGATTTCGGGACATGTCGATTTTTTTAGACCCCTCGCGTGAATTCAACCCCCACGCCTTGCGCCCTCTCGGTGACGCAGAGTGCCTCTTCGGCGGATGGGGAGCCGACGCCGATCTGCGGATGCCGCAGTTCCGTATCACCCGGTGAACATGTGAGCCCTGACGTAGGGAGACCTGGTGCGCCGAGCTGTGCTGATGAGCCGTCCGTGGTTGACCTGCTACGCCGCGGCCGCGGTGCTCGTGGCCCTCGCGGCCTGCGCGCCGGCCTCGGCCGGCGGGTCGCCGAGCACGACGGGTCCGGCGGTGGCGGCGACCGGCGAGGATGCCGGGAGCGAGTCCGGGACGACCGGTGCCACCGACCCGAAGTGCACCAGTGCCACCAAGGTCGTGATCACCCGGAGCGGTGGGACGTACGCGTTCAGCCCGGCGAGCCTCACCATCGAGCGCGGCGCCGCGCTCGCGGTCACCAACCGGTCCGGCTCGCCACGGAGGCTGTCGGCCGGTCCGGACGCGGGCATGGTCACCAGCGTCGTCGCACGCGGCGAGCGCCAGATCGTTCAGTTCCCGGACGAGGGCACCTTCGAGGTGGAGAGCGCCGGTGCCGTGCTCCGGCTGACCGTCTCCGGCGACAGCGGGTGTGCGGCTCCGGCACACGAGTTGACCATCGTCTCCACGTCGTCCGGCGACTACGCCTTCGAACCGGCGACGGTCACGGTGGCCGCGACGGAGAACTTCGCCGTCACGAACCGGTCCGGCACGGCCCAGACCATGGTCTGCGGCGAGGACGACGACGGGAACGACTCCCGGATCGCCAAGGGCGAGACCCAGCTGCTCGCTCTCGACGAACCGGGCCGCTACACGTGCACCAGTGCCCAGCACGCCAGCGCGACGGTGACCATCACGGTGACGAAGGACTAGTACCCGCGTGGCAGGGTGGGGTGCGTGTACGAGCAATGGGCGTCCACGCTGCCCCACGTCGGTCCTACTCCGCTGAAGCGGTCCAGGCGAAGAGGTCCACGACGTTGCCGTCCGGATCCTTCACCTGGGCATAGCGCTGGCCCCACGGGGCGTCCCAGGGCGCCTTGACCGACGGATACCCGGCGCCGCACAGGTCGGCATAGGAGGCGTCGACCTCGGCCGGATCGTCGCAGAGGAAGGCCCAACCACCGGCCGGCGGCCCCGGCTGGTAATCCGGGTCGAAGGACCGCAACGCGGAGTGCGTGTCGAACATGAGCCGGATCCCTCCGGCAACCGTCGCCTCGACGTGCGGTTCGTCCTCGGCGCCGTCCGGAAACTCCAGACCGAGCCGGCGGTAGAAGGCCAGGGACGCTGCCATGTCGGCCACAGCGAGGCCGATCGCGTTGAAGGTAAGTGCCACAGCGTCGACCGTACGAAACTCCCGGGCCAGCGTCTTGAAGAAATCGGACGTCACCGCAGTCACCCCGGGCACACCCACACGTGCGAGACCACACACGCCGGATCGGCGGAGTCCGGGTGGGCGGCCCGTTCGGAGCCGGCCCGCCCGTTCGGGAGGCGGTGGCCGTCAGCGGGTGGCGCCCGGGCCCTCGATGTCGGTCTGGTCCGGCCGGGATCCGACGCCGATCGGGCAGGTCGTGCCGTTGGGGACGAGGGCATCATGTATGCGACCGGTCGGACTCCCGGGTCGTCAGAGATCGAGAACGGTGCGTAGTGCTTTGCCGACCGCCGTGATCTCGTCGTGGGTCAGATGGGCGATGACACGGCCGAGTCGCTCGGGCTGGATCGCGACGGTCTGCTCGACCAGTACGTAGGTCGTCTTGCCGTTGATCTCGACTTCGGGCCGGAAGCTGGTCGGACGCGCGCTGGTCGAGGTCGGGGCGACCAGGAGCGTGGACAGCGGAAGCAGGTCCGACTGCACGACGACCGCGAACCGGTTGCCACGTTGTTCGTGGCC
Organism: Actinoplanes sp. NPDC051851; assembly: GCF_040681165.1. NCBI lineage: Bacteria > Bacillati > Actinomycetota > Actinomycetes > Micromonosporales > Micromonosporaceae > Actinoplanes > Actinoplanes sp. NPDC051851. The sequence continues at coordinate 235,467 of NZ_JBFAYF010000006.1, forward strand.
TTTGGCGTCCCGAGGCGCTTTCAGCTCATGGACGTCACCACGCACGGAGTTCCTCCATGTCAGCGAGGACCGCCCTGGCCTCGGCGACGTCATCGGGATCCGCCGCGACGGCCTCGGCCTCAGCGCGAAGTCGTTCGGCTTGGCGGGCGCGCCAGGTGGCGAGGATTGCCTCGCGGATCACCTGTGAGCGATCCCGATCCGCGGTCGTGAGATCGGCGAGCGCTCGCTCGACATCATCGTCAGCGCGAAACGTAATCGTGGTCATAAGACAGATTGTATTACAGCACGTCATGCATTGCTGAGTCGATTTTCGCTCGATGCGTCGGCGTATCGGGCTGACCCAGGCGCCGGTCTCAGTAACGCCGATCGGGCAGGTCGTGCCGTTGGGGACAGGGCTGACGGCATGTGCCCCGTCGCATCGGGCTTGGGGGACGGTCAAGGTCGGATGGTCGGCGCGCGCAGTGCGGTTCGCCATTCCGCAAATCGTCGGCGCATCGCGGTGAGTTGGTCGGCCGTAAGGCCATAGTCTTGAAAGTCGGAGTCGGTTGTCTGTTCCAGGGCGCTGAGCGCCCCACTGAAGATCTCCCGATCGAAGCCTGTGTCCGAGGCTGCGGCCAGCTCCAACAGCCGTTCCCGGCTGTATCGGCCGCTTTGCAGGGCGGCGTCGACATCGAGGAAGTCGCGGGCCTCTGCTCGGCCGTACAGCGCACACATCTTGTTCGCGACCGCATCGTCCGGGTGCAACACCGGCCCGATCTCGGACATCACCGGAGGATGTGCGCGCCAGTCGGCCGACAGCTCAAGCTTCTCGGGCTCGCTGTCAGGTTCGTCGCTTTCGGTCAGTAGCAGGCGGGCAAAGGTTTCGAATCGTGTGACGACGTGCACGGCGTAGCCGTGTTGCTCCAAGGCTGCGATGGCCGCATCCACGGCGGTAGGGAACTCCGATCGGCTGGGCCAGTCAGTGAAGAGATCGACGTCGCTGCTGAGCCGGTCACCCATCCCATGGGCGCTGACGGCGTATCCACCGGCCAGGGCGAATCCGTAGCCGCCGATCGCTTGCAGCGCGATGGACGTGATTCGACTGTGCCGCGGGTCCATCGGCCTCCTTAAGCCACATCGAGGTCGTGGAGTCGCGCAAGCTCGGGAAAGGCGGCCTCCCAGGCGCCGCGAACGGCAGGGGAGAGCCATATCGTCGGCCAGAGGGCGAGTAGCTGCTCACGGTCGATGTAGGTGTGCAGGTCAGTCGGGCTGGCCGCCTCGTTGATCACCGTCCGGTAGAGGTCGACGATCCGGCCCGGCTGGTCGAGGTCGTAGCGGCTGTTGCCCGACCACTTGAGGTGACGGGGCAGTGATATGACGCCACGATCCGGTCCCCGGAGCAGCTCAAGACTTCCGGGAACGACTATCGGCTTGGCGTAGGGCCGCACTCGTCAAGGATACGGCCACCGCCCGTGAGCGGTGGCCGTCGCGGACGGTCAGCGGGTTCCGGGAGCCTCGATGTCGCTCTGGGCTAGCACGGCGCCGACGCCGATCGGGCAGGTCATGCCGTTGGGGACGAGGCTGACGACAGGTGCCCCTCGCTGGTTCAGTGGCGGACTGCTGCGGCGATGTCGCTGATCTTCTGAACCAGGCGCATGGAGCCGGGGATCTCGCGGAAGCCATGGTGGAGATAGAAGCCGTGCGCATCCCGGTCGATCGCGTCAACGACCACGAAGCGGGCGGCGACCACCTCGGTGGCGACCACGATGCGCTGTAGGGCGTCCGCGAGGAGGGCTCCACCGAGCCCTTGGCCGTGCAGGGTCTTGTCGAGGGCGAGCCGGGCCAGCAGTACGGCCGGAATCTGGCCAGGGTTTCCTCGCCCGAGGGACCGGGGGAGGTCCTGGCGCACGATCAGATGCGCCGCGATCGTGTAATAGGCGGCAACCCGTCCGTCGTCCTGCCAGACGAAGGTTCGGCCGGTACGGCGAGCCCCGCTGGTCAGGGCGTGCTCCCGTAACCAGATGTCGAGCTCGGTCTTGCTGCTGTCGAAGTGCTGGGTCTCGTGGTGTTCGTTCAGTGCTTCGCTGACGAAGGCCACGAGCGTCACCGTCGTTCCACGATGCCGCGAGCGCGTTCCGCGGCATTCTTCAGCGCGGCGTTCGGTCGTGCCGGAGCGTCGAGCGCCCGCAGAAGTTCATCGAAGAAGTCGGCCGGCACGGTGGTGGCAGCCGAGTGCTCTTGCAGAATGTGGTCGGCGCGCTCCTCCGCAGCGGTTCGCGCGAAGTCGGACGTGCTTTCGTGTACCAGTTCGGCTGCCTGCTCGATGCGCTTCTTCGCCTCCGGGCGAAGGCGGAACTCGAATCGGGCGGATGCGGCGATGGTCATCGCCATCTCCTTCCTGTGTACGTACGAGTGTACGTACACAGGAAGCGCGTCGGCAACGAATGAGGCGGTGCACCCTCTGAAGGGTTGCGGCCACCGCGGCGGCCACAGCGGGCGTCAGGCGCCTCGACGGAGGTCTGGGCGGGCATGTTGCCGAGCTCGGTCGGTCGCCCATGCCATGGGCGCGAACGGCGTAGCCACCGGCGAGCGCGAGTCCGTGGTCGCCGCCCGCAGCCTGCAGCGCGATCTCGGCGAGCCTCCGGTGACGCGGATCCATGGCGGCACGCTACGCCGCGGTCGCCTCCGAATCGGCCCGCCGGAGCACCGGGAAGCGTTCTTCCCACGATCTGCGGAGGTCAGGCGGCAACCAGAGCGAAGGCCAGAGCCGGCTCAGGGTCGCCCGATCGAGGAATTCGTGCAGGTCGGTCACCTTGGTGGCTTCGACGAGGACCGTGCGGTAGAGGTCGACGACGCGGCCGGCGCTGTCGAGGTCGTAGTCCGCCGCGCCGGACCAGTCGAGATGACGTGGCAGGGTGACGACGCCGCTGGTCCGGCCCTTCAGCATCACGAGATCGTCTGCGACGACGATCGGTTTGGCGTATCGGCGCACGACAGGTCACCTCCCGCACCCATCGTCTCACGAAGAAGAAGGGCGGCCCGGCCGGAATTCGGACCGCCCTTTCGGGAGTAGGCGACCGTCAGTGGGTGGCGCCCGGGACCTCGATGTCGGTCTGGGCCGGCAGGGAGCCGACGCCGATCGGGCAGGTCATGCCGTTGGGGCCGTGATTGCAGTAGCCGTTCGGGTTCTTGGTCGGGGCGAGGTACTGCTGGTGGTAGTCCTCGGCGTAGTAGTACGTGGTCAGCGGGGCGATCTCGGTGGTGATCTCGCCGTGGCCGGCCTTCGTGACGACGGGCTGGAAGGCGGTCACCGAAGCGCGGGCGGTGGCGGCCTGGGCGTCCGTCGTGGTGTAGATCGCGGAGCGGTACTGGGTGCCGACGTCGTTGCCCTGGCGCATGCCCTGGGTCGGGTCGTGGTTCTCCCAGAAGGCCTTCAGCAGAGACTCGTACGTGATCTTGGTGGGGTCGTAGACGACCTGGACCACCTCGGTGTGGCCGGTGGCGCCGGAGCAGGTCTCCTCGTAGGTGGGGTTGGCGGTGAGACCGCCGGCGTAGCCGACCGAGGTCGAGTAGACGCCCGGCAGCTTCCAGAAGATGCGCTCCGCGCCCCAGAAACAGCCCATTCCGAAGACCGCGGTCGAAAGGCCCTCGGGCCACGGGCCCTTCAGCGGGGTACCGAGGACGGCGTGCGAGTCGGAGACCGGCATCTCGACGGCGCGACCCGGCAGGGCGGTCTCGGTGGTGGGCAGGTCCAGCTTCTTGTACCGCAGGAACACGGTCACTCCCTTCGTCCGGTCTCTGTAACACCGAGACGGCGGTATTCCTTACCGATGAGTTCGGCGGTCTCGGCGGCCTCGTCGTCGTCCGCGTACTTGCGGCGGGGCCAGAAGAAGCCGCGCAGTCCGTCGCCCTTGGTCCGGGGCACCACGTGGGTGTGCAGGTGCGGCACGGACTGGGAGACGAGGTTGTTCATCGCGACGAAGGTGCCGGTCGCGCCGAGCGCGGCGGGCACGGCGGCCGCGACTCGCTGAACGAATCCGAAATATCCTGCCATAAGTTCGCCGGGCAGGTCGGTGAGCTGGACGATGTGCGGGCGGGGGACGACCAGGACATGGCCCTTGAAGACCGGGCGTACGTCCAGGAAGGCGACGCCGTCGTCGGTGTCGGCCACCGGGAAAGCCGGGACGGTGCCCGCCACGATCGAACAGAACACGCAGTCAGCCACAGTGTGAGACTAGCCTTGCCAAACATGACTGCTGATGACTACGGGTTCGACACCCTCGCCATCCACGCGGGCCAGGAACCGGACCCGCGGACCGGCGCGGTGGTGCCGCCCATCTATCAGACCAGCACCTACGCGCAGGACGCGGTGGGCGCCCCGCGGCTGGGGTACGAGTACAGCCGCTCCGGCAACCCGACCCGGGACAGCCTGCAGGAGTGCCTGGCCGCGATCGAGGGCGGACGGCGCGGGCTGGCCTTCGCGAGTGGCCTCGCCGCCGAGGACACCCTGCTGCGTACGGTCTGCCGGCCGGGCGACCACGTGGTCATTCCGAACGACGCGTACGGCGGCACCTACCGGCTCTTCGCCAAGGTCGCGGAGCGGTGGGGGCTGGACTGGACCGCGGTCCCGCTGGACGACATCGACGCGGTACGCGCCGCCTTCCGCCCCGGGCACACCCGGATGATCTGGGCCGAGACGCCCACCAACCCGCTGCTCAACGTCGCCGACATCGCGCTGCTGGCCGGGCTGGCCCACGAGTACGACGCGCTGCTCGCGGTGGACAACACGTTCGCCTCGCCGTACCTGCAGCAGCCGCTCGCGTTCGGCGCCGACGTGGTGATCCACTCGACCACCAAGTACCTCGGCGGGCACTCGGACGTGGTCGGCGGTGGCCTGGTGGTCGCGGACACCGGCCTCGGCGACGAGCTGGCGTTCCACCAGAACGCGATGGGCGCCGTGAACGGGCCGTTCGACGCGTGGCTCACCCTGCGCGGGATCAAGACCCTCGGCGTACGGATGGACCGGCACTGCGACAACGCCGAGCGGATCGCCGGATACCTGAGCGAGCACCCCGCCGTGGCGAGCGTGCTCTACCCGGGTCTCGCGTCGCACCCCGGCCACGAGGTCGCGGCCAAGCAGATGCGGCGCTTCGGCGGCATGGTCTCGTTCCGCGCCAAGGGCGGCCCCGAGCAGGCGATGGCGATCTGCAACCGGGCGAAGCTGTTCGTGCTCGCCGAGTCCCTGGGCGGCGTGGAATCGCTGATCGAGCACCCGGGCCAGATGACACATCTGTCGGCTGCGGGCTCAGCGCTTGAAGTTCCCGCCGATCTCGTGCGACTGTCTGTCGGCATCGAAACCGTTGACGATCTGCTCGCCGACCTTGAGCAGGCGCTCGGCTAGGACCCACAGGACGCGGGAGATCTGCGACATGGAGAGCACGACCTGGGTGGGCGCCACCGCGAAGCAGATCGCCCGGGCGGTGCGGCGCGGTGACGCGAGCGCCACCCAGGTCGTCGCCGACCATCTGGAGCAGATCGGCATCTCGGACGAGGCGCTCGGCGCGTTCCGGGTGGTCCGCGGCGGCGAGGCGATCACCGAGGCGGAGAAGGTCGACGACCAGGAGGACCTGGCCAACCTGCCGCTCGCCGGGGTGCCGGTGGCGGTCAAGGAGAACACCCCGGTGGCGGGCCTGCCGACCTGGCACGGCTCGGCCGGGGCGCGTACGCCGGAGGTCGCCGAGGAGGACCACGAGGTGGTCCGCCGGCTCCGGGGCGCCGGCGCGGTCGTCGTCGGCGTCACCAAGATGCCCGAGATGGGCCTCTGGGCGACCACCGACGACGCGGAGGGCGCCACCCGCAACCCGTGGGACCTGGAACGTACGCCGGGCGGGTCGTCCGGGGGCTCGGCGGCGGCGGTCGCGGCCGGGCTGGTACCGATCGCCCAGGGCAACGACGGGCTCGGCTCGATCAGGATCCCGGCGGCCTGCTGCGGGCTGGTCGGGCTCAAGCCGGGCCGGGGCGCGGTCCCGGTCGACTTCGGCGAGTACGACTGGTTCGGCCTGGTGGAGAACGGCGTGCTGACCACCACGGTGGCTGACGCGGTGCTCGGCTTCAGCGTGCTGGCCGGGCAGGCACCGGCGAAACTGGTCGAGCCCGCCAAGCTGCGGGTCGGCGTCTCGCTGCGGTCGCCGATCGCCGGGGTCAAGCCCGACGAGCCGAACGTGTCGGCGGTCGCGACCGCGTCGAAGCTGCTGGTGGACGCCGGGCACGACACGGTCGGCGCGGACCCGGCCTACCCGACCAGCGTGGCGATGGGGGTGCTCGCGACCTGGTTCGCCGGGGCGTACAAGAACGCGGAGCTGGTGAAGGACGTCAAGAACCTGCAGGCGCGCACCCGGCGGCACATCGCGCTGGGCCGGGCGGCCCAGGCGGCCGGCCTGGTCCGGCAGTCGCACCGGGACTCCTGGCGGGAGCGCTCGATCCGCTTCTTCGCCGACAACAACGTCGACCTGCTGCTCACCCCGGCGCTGGCCGCCGCCCCGCCGCCGGCGGTGCGGTACTCGGCGATGCCGTGGTACCGGAACGTGCGGTCGAACACGCAGTACGCGCCGTATCAGGCGCCGTGGAACTTCGCCGGGCTGCCGGCGATCGTGGTGCCGGTCGGGTTCCGCCCGGACGGGTTGCCGCTGGCGGTGCAGCTGGTGGGTCCGCCGGAGTCGGAGCTGTTGCTGCTGGCGGTGGCGGGACAGTTCGAGGTCGCGAACCCGTGGCAGCGGCACGCCCTGGTCTGATCGATTTCAGCCAGGGCGGCGGGTGGCACTGTTTCCTGGGTCGCACTCGCTGAGGTGTGCGGGAAAGGCGCGAACGGGCGGTGGCACGATGGCGCCATGACCGACCTGCTGCTCTCTCTCGCCGATGTGGAAGCGGCCCGTACGCTGCTCGGCGGGGTCGTCAAGACCACGCCGCTGATCCCGTCGCGGCCGCTGACCGAGATCACCGGGGCGCCGGTCTGGCTGAAATGTGAGAACCAGCAGCGGGCCGGGTCGTACAAGGTCCGTGGGGCGTACACCAGGATCTCGCGTCTCTCCGAGGCGGAGCGGGAGCGCGGCGTGGTCGCGGCCAGCGCCGGCAACCACGCGCAGGGTGTCGCGCTCGCGGCCGGGCTGCTCGGCATCCGGGCCACGGTCTTCATGCCGGAGGGCGCGCCCCTGCCCAAGGTCGCGGCCACGAAGGGGTACGGCGCGAGCGTCGAGTACGCCGGAACCAGCGTGGACGACGCGCTGGAGGCGGCACACGCGTTCGCGGCGCGGACCGGGGCGGTGCTGATTCACCCGTTCGATCACGCGGATGTGATCGCGGGGCAGGGCACGGTGGCGCTGGAGATCCTGGAGCAGTGTCCGGAGGCGGCCACCATCGTGACGGCGGTCGGCGGCGGCGGGCTGGTCTCCGGGCTGGCGGTGGCGGCCAAGGCGCTGCGGCCGGACATCCGGGTCATCGGGGTGCAGGCGGCCGGTGCGGCGGCGTTTCCGCCCTCGCTGGTCGCCGGGGCACCGCGGAAGCTGGAGAGCTGCCTGACGATCGCGGACGGCATCGCGGTGATGCGGCCCGGGGATCTGACGTTCGCGCACGTCGCCAAGCTGGTCGACGAGGTCGTCACGGTCAGCGACGAGGATCTGTCGGCGGCCCTGCTGGTGCTCCTGGAGCGGCACAAGATGGTGGTCGAGCCGGCCGGGGCCGCGGCGGTGGCGGCGCTGCTGACCGGGGCGTACGCGCCACCACGCGGTGACGATCCGGTGGTGGCGATCCTCTCCGGCGGCAACATCGACCCGATGCTGCTGCTCCGGGTGATCGAACACGGTCTGGCTTCGGCGGGGCGCTACCTGCGGCTGGCGGTGCGCTGCACGGACCGGCCGGGCGAACTGGCGAGGATGCTGCGGGAGATCGCCGAACAGCGGGCCAACATCGTCGACGTGGTGCACTCGCGACAGAGCCCGCGGCTGAGCTTCGGCGAGGTGGAGGTGGCGCTCTCGGTGGAGACCCGCGGGCCGGACCACTCGTCGGCGCTGATCGGGGCGCTCCGCGACGCCGGGTACCAGGTCGAGGTCCAGGTGGACGCGACGGCCTGACCGGGCCCACGGCGTACGGGAGAAGACGAAGGCTGCGGCAGAGACGTTGCCGCAGCCTTCGGAGAGGTGGTGGACGTCAGCCCTCGAAGGCGCCGAACTTGACCACGGTGACCTTGATGTCCGCGCCGCTGGGGGCGGTGTAGGTGACCGTCTGGCCGGTGCGCGCGCCGAGGATCGCCTTGCCGAGCGCGGACTCGGGGCTGTAGACCGTGAGGTCGGTGGTGGAGGAGATCTCCCGGGAGCCCAGCAGGAAGGTCTCGGTGTCGTCCTTGTCGTCGTCGAAGTAGATCGTGACGACCGAGCCGGGGATCACCGAGTCGGCGGCCTGGACCTCGCCGACCTCGGCGTTGCGGAGGAACTCCTTCAAGTAGAGGATCCGCCCCTCCTGACGGCTCTGCTCCTCGCGGGCCGCGTGGTATCCACCGTTCTCGCGGAGGTCACCCTCCTCGCGCCGTGCGTTGATCTCCGCGGCTATGGCCGGCCGACCAGCGATCAACTCGTCGAGCTCGGCCTGCAGCCGGTCGTAAGCGTCCTGGGAGAGCCAGGTCTTCGGCGTCTCGGAACTGGACACGGTCGATCTCCTTGCTGGTACGGGGCAGTGCACGACATGAAGCCTGCTCAACGCAGCGAATCACTAAGCTTACCAGCGGTATGCGAGGCACCGGATCTGTCGATTTCCCGACCCGGTGAACGGCCTGTCACGCGGCAGGGCGGCAGCTCATGATGTCGCCGACCGAGCCGCGCGCGGTGGTCGGGACGGACTCCTCGACGGTGATCGCGCCGCCGCCGGCCGGAGCGGGGATCGCGACGGTCCGGGTGCCCACCTCGTAGCCCTGGTAGTCACGGGCGCGCAGCACGCAGGAGGCGGTCGCGTCCTCCGGGATCCGGACGCTGAACTTGATCACCATCTCCGCGTCGGTCGGCTCCGACCAGCCGATGATCTGCGGATCGTAATCGGTCTGACCGAACTTCAGATAGTACGACCAGGTCAGGGCGATCATGAGAGCCGCGCAGAGTACCCCGGCGACGACGAGGGGCAGCGATCGCCGCCGGCCGTCCCGGCGACGGCCGTAGCGACCGGGCGGGAAAACCGGGGCTGTGGCGCGCGTCTCGCTCACTCGTCGGGCCTCTCGTGCGTTCTTGTCGGAGGGATCGGCAAGAATGGCGGAGTTCCATCTTCGCAGCCGAGCCGAGCTCGCCGACGGCAGGCCGGGTCGAGAGGGTCTTAATACACACTATGTCTGAGCAACTGCGTCTCATGACCGTGCACGCCCACCCGGACGACGAGTCCAGCAAGGGCGCCGCGACCATGGCGAAATATGTCGCCGAGGGTGTCTCCGTCCTGGTCGCGACGTGTACCGGGGGAGAGCGCGGCAGCGTGCTGAACCCGAAGATGGACCGGCCGGAGGTGCTGGCCGACATCACCAACATCCGCCGCAGGGAGATGGACCGCGCCCGGGAGATCCTCGGTGTGGACCAGGCCTGGCTCGGCTTCGTCGACTCCGGGCTCCCCGAGGGCGACCCGCTGCCGCCGCTGCCCGAGGGCTGCTTCGGCCTGCAGGACCCGAAAGAGGCGGCCAAGCCGCTCATCAAGCTGATCCGCGAGTTCCGGCCGCACGTCATGACGACGTACGACGAGAACGGCGGCTACCCGCACCCCGACCACATCATGTGCCACAAGATCTCGGTGGTCGCGTTCGAGCAGGCCGGTGACCCGGAGCTCCACCCCGAGCTGGGCGAGCCGTGGCAGCCGCTGAAGCTGTACTACAACTCCGGCTGGACCAGGGCGCGGATGCTGGCGCTGCACGAGGGGATGCTGGCGGCGGGGCTGGAGTCGCCGTACGCGGAGTGGCTGGAGAAGTGGTCGGACCGGCAGGACCGGGGTGACAAGATCACCACCCGGGTCGAGGCGGGGGAGTACTTCGCCATCCGGGACGACGCGCTGCGGGCGCACGCCACCCAGGTCGACCCGGACGGGTTCTGGTTCCACATCCCGCTGGAGATGCAGCAGAAGGTGTGGCCGACCGAGGACTTCGAGCTCGCCCGCTCGCTGGTCGACAGCCCGGTTCCGGAGTCCGACCTGTTCGCGGGCATCCGTGAGAAGGTCGACGCCGGCTGAGCAGTAGGCTGGGGGCGTGGAAATTCTCTCGGTCAACAACTTCGGTGACACCCGTTCGGGCGGCCTGGCCGGTCCGATGGGTCTCTTCGTCATCGTCCTGATGTCGATCGCGACCGTGCTGCTGATCCGCAACATGAACAAGCGCTTGCGTCGGCTTCCCGACAGTTTTCCCACTCCTGCCGAGCGGGAACGTGTGGCGGAGATCGCGCGGCTCGATGCGGATCTGCAGCGATCGGGCGATCCGGCGGCCGGCGAGGTCGAAGCGGATCGATCGGAACGGCCCGGCGAAACCGCGGAACCCGAGGTCGCGGCGGGTGTGGACGGCGACCGTGGGTCCGCTTCGGACACGGGCCCGGCCAAGGGCTGATCGTCGCGCGCCCGGTGGGCGGCGCCCGGTTCGACGGGCGCTGTCCACAGAGTAGGGCGCTCGCCGTTCCGTCAAGGCCTGTTGCGTTCAACGGTATTGATTTAGCCTTCCGCCGGGGGCCGTACCCGGTCCCTGGACCCTGCGCGGAAGGGGGCGCCGACATGACCACTGTCCGGCGCCGAGTCTCACCGACGCATCTGCACGTGCATCGTCCCGTTCCCTCCGGAACAGGGACGTCCTCGTGACCCCCCTGGTACGCGCCGAACCCGTCCGGATCCTGACCGTGACGGTCGTCCTCGCCGCCCTCGCCGCCGTGCTGCTCGGCGCGCTGCAGCCCGTACACCTCCCGGCCGACCGGCCACTCTCCCCGCTCGTCGGGGTCGGCGTCGCCGCCGTGCTGGCCGCCATCGCCCAGCTGGCCGGCCTCCGCTTCCGGCTCGGGCCGGACGCCGTCTCGGTGAGCTGGGCCGAGGCCGCCGTGGTGGCCGGCTTCGTGATCGCCCCGGCCGGTTGGCTGCCCGCCGCCACGATGGTCGGCATCGGCGCGGCGTGGCTGCTGCTCGCCTGGCTCACCGGGCTGCGCAACATCGTCGAGATCGTCCACCTGGTCGCCTCGATGACCCTCGGGGTCTCGGCGGCAGCCCTGGTCACCACCCTGCTCGCCGGGAACGCCGGTGTGCGCAGCGGCCACATGGCCCTCGCCCTGGTGGCCGGCGCGGTGACCTACCTGCTGATCACCTTCGGTCTGGTGGTGCTCACCCTCACGCTGCAGCGCGGCGCCCGGCCCGGCCCGGTCGCCGCCAAGGTGCTCTACGCGAAACTGCCGATGTCGGTGGGGAACGTCCTGGTCGGCCTGCTCGCGGTCTTCGCCCTGGTCCGGGAGCCGCTCTGGCTGCTCGCCTTCGGGCCGGCGCTCTGGGTGCTGCACCGGACGTACCGCTTCCACCTGCGCGCCGCCGAGGAGCGCCGGCTGTGGGAGGCGTTCGCGGCCGCCACCGCCACGCTGCCCGGCACCACCGAGGCCGACGTGGCCCGGGCCGGGCTGCTCGGCGCGCTCCACGTCTTCGGCGCCCGCCGGGCCGAGCTGGAGGTGCGGTCACCCGCCGGCCGCCGGCGGTACGCGCAGGACGGGCCCGGCGAGGACGTCAGCGTGGTCAAGGCCGGCCCCGCGGTCACCCGGAGCATGGCGATCGCCGGCCGCCCGCTCGGCGAGCTCACCGTCTGGCTGGGCGAGCCCACGCTGCCGGTCTCCCGGGACGAGGCGGCGATCACGGCGTACGGCGAGGCGCTGGCCGGCGCGCTGCACGACGCGGCCGCGCACCAGCGGATCGCCGAACTGGACGCGCAGGCGGCCCACCAGCGGGTGCACGACCCGCTCACCGGACTCCTGAACCGCCCGGCGCTGGCCCAGGAGGGCGACGCCCTGCTGCGCTCGTCGGACCGGGCCCGCCCGGTCGCCCTGCTGCTCCTCGACCTGGTCGGGTTCCGCGAGGTCAACAGCACGCTCGGGAACGGCGGCGGCGACGAGGTGCTCCGGCTGGTCGCCGAGCGGCTCGGCGGACAGGCCCGGGCCGGGGAGCTGGTCGCGCGTACCGGAGACGACGAGTTCGCGCTGCTGATGCCGAGCGTGACCGCGCTCGCCGACTCGGCCGCCCCGGCGAAGCCGAACCCGATGCCGCAGGTCCTGCGCCGGGCCCGCGAGCTGGTCGAGCAACTGCGGCTGCCGATGACGGTTGCGGGCGTACGCCTGGCCGTCGAGGTGACCGTCGGCGCCGTGGTGGACCGGGCCGGCCACGTCGAGATGACCGAGCTGCTGCGCCGGGCCTCGCTGGCGACCGGGAAGGCCAAGGAGCAGGGTCTGACCGTCGCGACGTACGACAGCGGCCAGGACGCCAGCAGCACCGACCGCCTGGCGCTGCTCGCCGAGCTGCAGGACGCGTTCGCGGTGGACGACCAGATCATGCTGCACCTGCAGCCCGCGGTCGACCTGGTGACCGGTGTGCCGACCGGGGTCGAGGCCCTGGTCCGCTGGCGGCACCCGCGGCGCGGCCAGCTCTCGCCGGGCGAGTTCCTGCCCGCCGTGGAGCGCAGCGAGCTGCTCATCCCGTTCACCCGGCGGGTGCTCGACCTGGCCCTGGCCTCGGCCGCGGACTGGACGGCGAGCGGGATCGACGTACCGGTCTCGGTGAACGTCTCGGCCCGCAGCCTCACCGACCCGACCTTTCCGACCCAGGTCACCGAGGCGCTGCGCCGGCACCGTACGCCCGCCTCCCGCCTGGTCCTGGAGATCACCGAGTCGGTGGCGGTCAGCGAGCAGGAGATCGTCGACGAGGTGCTGGCCCGCCTGCGCGCCGGCGGCGTCCAGGTCTCCCTCGACGACTTCGGCACCGGCTTCTCGTCGCTCTCCTCGGTCACCCGCATGCCGGTCGACGAGATCAAGATCGACCGCTCGTTCGTGGACGAGATGATCGACTCCGCGGCGGCGGGCGCGGTCGTCCGCGGCGCCGTGGAGCTGGGCGCCCGCCTCGGCGTCCGGGTGGTCGCCGAGGGCATCGAGACGATCGAACAGCGGGCGGCGCTGATCGCCCTGGGCTGCCCGTCCGCCCAGGGTTACCACTTCTGCAAGCCGATGCCGGCCGACAAGATCGTCCAGGCCCTGGCCCAGCTGGCCGAGTCCTCCCCGGCCACGGTCACTCAACTGCGGGCGGATGGTGCCTCCTGAGGAGGCTCGTCGGTAACATGGCGGGATGAGTGCGGAGCCGTTCAGCAGCTCTCTGCCGGCCGTCGTCACGCTCGACGACGTGGCCGTCATGAACGACGCCGATCGGCATGGGCACCGCTATGAGAGGGCGGTTGCGAACTATTTGAGTTGATTGATGTTTTGGATCCGTTTGGAGATTATTCTCCTGGTTCGCAGTAGATAGTGATCACTCGATGGT